>JAGIAF010000124.1 GCA_017745015.1 Bdellovibrio sp.
CAGCCAGGAAAGCCTGGAACCCCTCAGTCAAATCCCCGCGTTTACCACCACGCTAATGGCGCAGTTTCTTGTTATTGCTCGGATCCTTGAGTGTATGGCGCAGTTTACCTTACTTTGGGCTGGGCCCAAAGATTTTACTTACGCAAGGATCTTGGAGTTCGTCGAGAATCCTGTTGAACCTGAGTGGGTTCAGACAACGCTGTTCTGTAGCATCAGAAGTATGAAAAAAGTAATTCAAATTATCACAGTGGGAATGGGTTTTTTCTTAATCTTTCAAGCGACAGCAGCAGAGGCCAGTGACGCCGCTTTCCGCATGAACTGGAGAACTGCGGGGTTGGAGAAGTTAAGCACTGATGTCGTCTATCACGACGATACAGCGACGACTAAAGAAGCTAGCGAAGTCCGTATTGGCTGGACAGCAGAATTCAAAAAAGTCGGTTGCAAACTTCTCAGTCAAGTAGCACTGGACGATATCAACAAAGTCCAGGCCACAAATAAAGTTCGCGCCGTCGCGAGCTTAGAATGGTATTTCTAGCGATTATCGCAAGTTCAATGACTGCGTCTCGCTCCAAGGGGATGCCTGATTTGGATTGCGACCGCGGAGACGATAGTACCACGTCCCTGATTTTAAACCTGGAGGCAGTCGGTAATCACGAGCTTCCACTTTATGAATCTTACTGTCCTTAAAGTCGTTTGATTGAGCCATTTCTAACTCATACCATCCAGCTCCAAGAGTTTGCCCCCATCGGAATTGCACAACATATTTGCCATTATTATAAGCGAAGCTGTCACCGTTTCGAGGCTGTTCGACTTTCACTTCCTGTAAAGCGCCGATCTTTTTATATTCAACCGCGAACACTGTCGTCGGCGAGTAAAAGAAGTCAGGGCTCGAAGACTCTGGGCGGACGCGGAAATAGTACCAACCTGTATCTTTCACGGGTGTGAAGAATTCAATATTCTCCGTTTCGAACTTTTGGAACTGCTTTAAATCTTCTGTGCGAGAAAGCTCGACAATATATTTCTTAGTATTTTTTCGGTGGGTCCAGAGAATATGCAGACGGTCTTGATCGTTCTTCTTATCGATATCGGCATACATGATTTCATATTTCTCGATAGAAGGACCTGGCAACAACCCCTTGATGCGGAAAACATTTGAAGGTGGAGAAAGTTCGCCTTCGGCGGATTGAGCCACCACACGAACAAACGAGGGATCTTTTTGGGAGTGCTCAAGATTGTAAGTGTTTTCAGGTACGCGGAAGCTTCGTTTCACAACGCCAAAACCATCCGTATTATCAATTTGGACAAGGTATTGAGTCGCGTATTTAACATCTTTCCAATCAAGCTTGATTGTGATGACCTCAGGACTCGCAAGCACCTCTTGTTGTTTCGTCAAGGACGGTGCTTCCAGCGGTGGGCGCAGGAACTGAGTCATTGTGTTGGACCACGCTTGCATACGGGCACTGCCGCGTGCACGATGGGCTCTGACATAATAAGTGCCAGGTTTAGTTAGCGGCACGAGTTGAGTGAGAGGTCCTGTGAACTCATGCTCAATTTTTTGGAATGTCGGATCCAGAGTTGTTTGAACTACAAACTCCTCCTTATCTTTCGCATCTTTGATTTTCACGGACATATTCCATTTGCCGCGCTCAAGGAAATTCAAAGTCAACTTTTGGATCTGAGTTGGAATGGCTTCGCTGACGATGAAGCCTTGAGATTTCGTATACTCAACCTTACCTGGAGTTTGTTCGAACGCCAAACGCCAGAAATGACGGCCTTTGCGGTTCGCACTTCCGATGCTGATCGAAGGCTTGTTTCCTGAGACAAAGCGTTCAACGTCTTGAGAGAAGTTTTGTACCGTCGAAACCTCAACTGTCGGATTGACGAAGAACGGATCCCACTCAAACTTGATCATGTCCCCGGCATAGAAAACAGTTCCATCAAGAGGCAATAAGAGCTTGGTATTGTATTCCGTCGGAGGGAGAATGCCCCCAGCGCCGGCAGCTGTCGCTGAGGCCGCTGAAGTCGGTTTCGCTTGTGCAGCAGATTCTTGCTCCGCAAGAATTTGCTCTTTAATAATAGATGAACCTTCTGATATAGCCGTATTAGAGGCCGGGGACATCTCTCCTTCAATCGAACGAGCGAAAACACGGTAATACACCTTTTTAGGGCTGCTGTGCTTCATCGAAGTTGTCACTGTCTTCACAGATTTTTGGTAATTGACCGGCTCAAATGAAGGGAAGTTAGAAGCTTGTACCGTGTAGCTATCAGCATTTGGAACTTCAGCCCATTTGAATTCCGTGATGACATTTCCGGCAGTGTCCTCTTTCCGATCGCTGATTTCAATAACCGGAGCTGCCATGGATTCACGAACGGTCACTTTTTCTGGAGTCGACCATCCGGTAAACAGGCCGTTGCCATAGCTTTTTCTCGCGCGCAGATAAAAATCACCAGGACTATCTAGGAGCGATGAAAAGGGAGAATGTCCGACAAAGGCATCATGAAGAGTGGCAAAGGTATCAACTTTACTGACTTGGAATTCATAATTGCTGTTGCGATCCTCGTCGACGACAGTGGTTTCAAGCTTCCAATTGCCTTTGCGGATAAATGCCAGGGGCGCGGTTTTCAGCTTAATGGCTTCAGTGCGACCAATTTTAAAGAAGGCCACTTTAGAAAAAGAGGGAACGCCATCGCGATAGATTACCATGCGCCAGAAGACATCGTTCTTTAATTCTGCAACTGGAATCGGGAAGAACTCCTGACCTGTCACTTCAATTTCTTTGAAGTTGTCACTGAAATCAGGAAGGGAAGAGTACTGAAGATAAAGTGGAGACTTTTCAGCGACCTGCCATTTAAAGAAAAGAGGCTCTGGCTGTTGACGCAGAACTTCGCCATCAGATGGCGCTAGCAACTTAATATTCGCTGTCGGAAGTTCTTCGGCAAAGACTTCGGCTTCGGCAGCTGAACCGGTGCCTTTACTATGAGTAATACGTTCTTTTAGAACAACGGAGTGTCCTTGGTCGAGCTCTGTTTTTCCTAAAACGCCCTCTAGGCTTACTTTTCCGGCCGCTACTGAAAGTGCTAAACGGCCGTCTGCTTTTTTAACATAGATATCGTAAGCCGCCTGTGAACTGACTTTGAATTTTCCATCTTCCAAATTAAGTACGATCGGAGTTTCAGTGTTCTTATTACTTTTAAGATTGAAACCGCCATCATTAATTCGCAAAGAAATCAGACTTGGATTTTGTCCTACTTGAGTCAGGCGCAAAAGTGTTTCGGCATTCAAGCGGGCTTTGCGATTTTCAGAAAATACCAACAGTGCAGACGAACGGGGGCCGACGAAAATTTGTGAACCGTCATAAACTTTTTTTCCGTCTGTTGAGTCTTTCCAGAAGAAATCTCCAGAGTGTTTATGTCGAACTTCATTCTGTAATTCACGCAAAAGTGCAAGAGGACGACCAAGATTTTCTGAGTTTTCACTCGAAGAGTTCAGTTTGAGTAGAGCAAAAACTGAAGCAGCGACCACAACAAGCAGCAATCCAGAGATGATGAGGTATTTCTTTTTCATATTGTTAATGATCATAGCTTAAGGAGTACCGTGACGAGATCTTCTATTTTCAGAAAGTAGAATTTGTTCTGTGTCGTTCGTTAAACAAGGTCTAGGAGTGTTCCATTCCTAGACCTTGAAAATCCCATTCTCAAGCTATTGCGAGCTCAGACACGAATCATCTCAAATTGAAGCAATTTGTCTCTGATTTCCTCGACTGTACCAATAGCGAGCTCGAACATTGGATTAATTCCATTAATAAAAAGTGAAATATAAACTGATTGTTATGAAACACATTCTGTGGTCGATCTTGGTTATCGTGATTCTGAGTGCTTGCAACAATGCTGGATTGCAGGGCACCTCTATTCCATCCAAATTTGATGGTGTGCAATCTGCTTTGGCGATCTCTCCCACGACAGTAAAGCTTTCTTGGCCACTTCAAGCCCGCTTTAAAGAGTATAGAGTATATCGCAAAGGATTCAACGTTGCTGAAAAAGTTGAGACGTTCGCGACAACGAATATTAGTCCTTTAGCCCCTGATACATATTACGACTTTTCTGTTACTGGCGTCGATGCAATTAGTGGCGATGAAACCGGTTATGAAAATTTCTTGTCCGTGAAAACAATGAGTAATTTCGCGGGTGTGCCTGCTTCTGGAGTGACGGCACAAGCCAATGGTTCCGTGGAAGTTTCTTGGATCAAAAATGGTGAAGGTGTTACGTACAAAATTTATTCGAAAAAAGAAAATGATACTTGGGACTTAACAACTCCTTCCGCGACCATCGTTAACAAAAGTGTCGGCTCTGTTACGAATCTTCCCAGCGGTGCAAAGTATTGTTTCTGGGTGATGGCTTACTATCAAGACGGCACATTCGAACCGACGAATATGTCTGAAGCCTATATCAACTCCAAAGCTCAGTGCGTATTGGTGCAATCGCAACTTGCGAACTTGCCGACAGTAAAAATGCAAATGGCCTTCGTCGGAAACTTCCCATGGTTTTGGACCGAGGGTGGCGATTCCACTTATACCACTGAGATCTTTGAGCGTTCGACAGATATCCGTTGGGCCCTTGTAAATGGTAACGATTATTTCCGTTCGATTGTTCCGATTTCTCCGGGCCAAAAAGACATGTACGCGAAAGTGACTTCTCAAGCGGGCACGAGCACCATCGTGAGTGTCTTGGTTGAGGGATCTGGTACCCTAAAAAAGCCTCTGGTTCGTGCCTTGGAGGGTTCTGGAGCGAAAGCGCCTTTAACTCCGCGTTTAGTTAATGCGGGTTTAGGTATGCAGGAACTTGGTGAACAGGTTGTCGTCGGCGACTTCAACTGCGACGGCTTGATGGATGTGGCGATTGCGGCTCCGAAGGCAACGGCGGTGATTAGTGATAAGCACTATGACTCAACGGGTGCTGTGGTTATTTATTATGGTTACGATGCGCCTCCTTATTATGATCCTGTTTCCGGCACTTCTATTGATCCTAAACCAACGTTGAAAATGGACGTAGCTCCAAGTCCTGATGCTTCCTACCCGAATCCTCAGTTGATCTACTATCCGGGATTAAATACTGGTGCACGTCTTGGGAATGGGCTCGCTGTCGGCAACATCAACGGAGATTGCTTCAGTCGGTATACCGATTTGGCAGATCCTAAGGCAAACCGTATAGGTCTGTGTGATGATCTATACACTCCGGCTTCAGGTACACCGGATATTGAAAAGATTAAAAAGATCTATAAGTGTGACGACCTTGCCATGAGGACTAATGATGGTCAGGTCTATGTCGTTTTCGGGGATCCGGTTCGCGGTCTGGTAACTGGTGCAGGTGGTACATCTTATGGCTTGAATGAAACGACCTGTGATCCGATTTCATTTAAGTGTCGGCCCGTAAAAGTTAAAGACGCTAGCACGATGTACGTGCACTCGATTTCATTTGGCGATTTTAACAATGACGGATTTGATGATCTCGCATTAGGTTTGACCAATACAACGGGGACACGCGAAGTGCAGGTTCTCCGTGGCGACCGTATGGGTCTTTATCCGGTCACAAGTACCAAGGCATTTCCTTCAATTAAAGCAGAGACCGCGGTTGCTGGCGTTACGATGACCTTGACAGACGGGACCTTCGTCGGGAAATCAGTGACGGAGCTTTACGGTTCGGCTTTGGGTACGGCTTACAACTCTCGAGTTTGCGAAAACAATGCGACTTATAAGTTCAGACAGTCACCTTATGCTGGGGAAACGTCTCCAGCCCCTAAAACCAAAGGATTCGACTTTACGAAATGTGACGACTTGGTCGTAGGCGTTCCAGGGCGAGCTTCAGCTCGTGGATCCGTCATCAGCTGTAAGGCGACGATGCCGACTATTGCGAGTGGTGCGGTAGACCTTCAAAAAATTATTGGTTGGACTTGCTTGGAATCTTATCCGGTTCTGTCTTCCGAAGGAAACTACATCACTGTCGGTGGATATGGTTCGAGTATTCTGGGAGTGCCAAATCAAAATGGTTACCCTCTGACAAATATCATCGGGACGACAAACAATGTTCCCAATGTGAACGGGGCCGTCTTTGTTGGTGCGCCAACGTCGACAGTTAATGGTGCCGCTAATGCGGGTGCTGTATTCGGTTACTACGTGACTCCTCGCTCAAACGACTATGATACGGGCGGGATTAACGGGATCTTAGAAGTTCCACAAAGTGTGACGGCGATCAATCGTGTTGCTTGCGATTCGCGCAATACCAATTTGACGACAGGATCCTTGAAGCATTGTGAAAATCAAGTGATCCATACCAGCCCGGCAGAATCGAACGTTCAGTTTGGTGCCGCGATCGGTACTGTTGCGGATATCGAGACGATCTCTCGCGGTATGCCGTCCTTGGCAATCTCTGCACCTTATCGTGCGACCACGTCCAGTTCCGGTAACGCAAGTATCTCCGGAAGTGGTGTGATCTATTTATTTAAACCGGATGTATCGACGTTGGGTTATGAAGGCGCAACTCGTATCGATACGCCACGATTGTCCGATAACGATGCGACAAGCTGTACATCAAATTGTACTTGGTACAGCGGTGGTGTAAATCCATTCGGTGCATCTATTATCTATGCACGTGATTTAAGTACGAACGCAAACTTTGGTTATGGCGCAGCAGCGGGTGCTGACTTTAATGGTGATGGATCGGGTGACGTCATTGTCGGCGCTCCTTTCCATTCGTCGCCAACTTATTATAACGGTGCTGCTTTCATCTTTAACTCAACTGGTAATTTCGCTTCTGCAGTGACAGTGCCTGATACGACGATCAATGTGAATTTTAGTAAAGAGCTAAATTATCACTATGAAAGAGCGAAAGTAGCCGGAGACTTCAACGGTGATGGTTATCAAGATGTTGTAACTCAAGTGTCCGTAGGAAGTACTGTTGAGCTGGTCGTTTATTACGGAAGCCCAACGGGACTTGTGACAACTCCAGACCCGTCGCGAACACCCGTCAGCGCATTGGCTCCACTGAAGCTCGTGGTTGATCTTGATCCTGGTTTTGGTCTCGAATTTCATCGCGTCGGCAGCGTGAATGGGGATGCCTATGACGATCTTTTTGTAATTGGTAATAAGGGTTCTTACATATTCTATGGTTCTTCAAGTGGTATTGTCTCTGGCAGTGCTCCGTCTGTAGCCCCAGTCGGCCAAAACCCATTGAGTTTTGCGTTGTATGATGCCAATGGAGTTTACTTCCATAATTTTGGCAACACTCCTCGTACGGCGGGCCGACTTCCAACAACGAATTTGAGTTACTCGACTTTCAATCCCGTGAATCGTTCTGTGACTTATGGGGACTTCAATGGTGACGGCTATACTGACTTTGCAGTGTCTTCTGAATCAGTGGATCTGCCTTCGGTGGATGTACGCGTAGGAACGATTTTGTATACGACGGCGAATTATGGTCGCGTGTACGTCTTCTATGGATCTAAAGATGGTCCTCAGACGAATCGTACGAACGGCAAAGTCATGCTGAACGATGGAACAGGGGCTTCCGGTGCCGCTGGAGATATTGTTATTGATAATCCATGCACGACTTCCACTCCTGCCGTTTGTAAAGTACAGATGCTTCTTTCCAATGAAACAACTGGTGGTGTCCGATTTGGATGGAGTCTGACGGGATTGAAATCTCTCGAAACGCTTTCGGGAGAAACGATCGACGAGCTTGTCATCGGAGATCCTGAATTCAGTGCCTCGGCGGGCCGTGTTTATCTTTATAAAGGCACAACTCGTGGCTTATCTTATACGCCATTGCAAAAATTGGCGGGCGCGAATGGAGCTGAAACATTTGGCTATAGTGTTGTAGCTGCGGGAGACCTCAACGGGGATGGAGTGCCGGATTTGGCAATCAGTGCTCCCCGTTTGATAAACAGCATCTATGGAACTGTTTATATATTCTATGGTGGTCAAGTAGGGTCCGTCATGGCGTTTGTTGGAGCAACGGATATTAACTCCACAACGTATTTTGGAACGGGCGCTCTAGCTAAAAACACACTTCATTCAACGGCAACGGACTTACGTCCGCAAAGAGTGATTCCAGATATTTTCAACCCGCCGTCTTCAGGCAATGAAGAAAACTTTGGTGTGGGACTGGCAGCGGTTGGTGACATCAATGCGGATGGATATGCTGATTTGATGGTTAACGTACCGGGTAAGCAATATGACTTAGACGAAGTTTTACCTTATACGGGGGCTTTCGTTGCGTTCTATGGTGGTCCATTGGGATTGAAAATTGATTCGGCTCCGACCACAACTCCGCGTTGTTATGGCGGGGTGTCGGCAACGTGTGAGCCGTTCTTAATGTATTTACCGAATCGAGAGCAGTACGAATATTCTTATATTTCTAGCTCACCAGCTGGCGACATTAACGGGGATGGAATTCCTGATGTACTGCTTGCTTCACCGGGCCGCAGCCATCCTTCTGGCAAGGCTTTTTCTACGGGAGTGGTCTATGTCCTTTACTAAATTATTGAAGTGGGCATTTGCAGGATGCGTGATCATTTCAACTTTGTCTTGTACTGAGAAGTTAGAGACAGGAACAGTGTTGAAGGACTTTACCGGTATTGCGGGCGTGGATCCATTGTCTCCAACGGCGGTTCGAGTCTATTGGAATTTGCATGATCGTTATAAAAACTATAAAGTTTATAACAACGTGTCTTCTACGGCCTTGGCAGAAACGTCTCGTGGCGACGTTATCATTCGTGATTTAAGTCCCGGAACGTCCTACACATTTAAAGTTGTCGCGACCGATGGCAGTTTGAGTGTGGGTGGTAATAAGGAAATCACGGCATCTACACTGACTCCTTTTACGGGAGTCGATAAAGTTATTAAAGATTCCGATGGCAATCTGATTCTTTCCTGGAACTATGCTGCCAAAGTTAGTGAGTACCAGATCTTCTATGCGAAGTATGAAGATCCTACGGCTGCGAACACAAGCAATTGGACAAATGTCAGCTATACGTCGATAGATACCAAATACACTTTCCGTGGTTTGGAAGGCTCGACTCGTTATCATTTCGTTGTGCAAGTTAAGTATCTTGATGATACCTATGAGCATCCTACAAAATCGGTGAGCATCTTCACGAACTCAACATTTCCAACTCCGGCATATTCTTTAAGTCCCATCTCGATTGGTGCATTGCCGTTTGTGAACGTCACGCCCGTCGTGAATTCAACATACAAGAACGATAATTATACTTCCAGAATGTATTTGGGTACCACACCAGTATCGGATCCATTGATAGGGGCGGGCACTATCGTGTTTTCGCCAGGATCAAATATCACAAATGGAAAGCTTGATAATCTTTCTTTGCAAGTCAGCTATTCTGAAGCGGGTAAGACAGAGACTCTGATCTTCGATAAGCTCAGCACCTATATCAAAGGTATTTTGGGTTTGAAAGAAAGCCCGCCGATTAAATCTTTGGACTCTGGTATTTCCTTCTTGGG
>JAGIAF010000125.1 GCA_017745015.1 Bdellovibrio sp.
AGGTGTGTCAAATTCAAGTCATTTGAAGAACAGCCTTTCTGCTAATTCGATCAACTGGGTCGAAGATAGTTTTGCTGAGGTTGTTCTTAATTAGTTCATAGGAGTCCTCTTTAAAATCCTCATTTAGCCAAATCATCATTTCTGTTTTATCGCTCGGTATGTTGGCGAACCACTCGTTGGGTAAGATCAGGTTGAGTGCTGAGCTATTAAGTGTCGAGAAACGATAGTTTCGCACATCCTTCGTTAGCCTAGATTTAATCGGATTTCGAAGGACATATTTGTAAATGGCAGCGAAGTGTTCTGGATGACGAATGAGAGATGCTTTATAAGGCCCACCGAAAATGTGATTCTGGCGGCCAGCGCTTGAATTGATTTTACGACTTACTGTCTTTTGTAGGTAAGCCATAACTTCTCCAAGATTGTGCTTCTCGTGGCATTGGCCAATGAGATGGTAATGATTATCCATCAACACAAAGGCATATATTGAGAAGTGATACTTTTCTTGAGCCTCCTTGAGAGATTCGACGAAGATATGCCAGCAAAGAGGTTTTGAGATATAGAACCATTCGCGGTTATTTGAGCGAGCCCGGATATGGTAGGGATGTTCGTGAGTATAAATGAGTGGTTTTCTTGCCATGACAGGGATGACTGCAAGAAGAAGGCAGGGGCTCAAATCGATGACACGGCATTGCTACCAAAAGTGTGTCCGTACCTAAAACAAAAGGCCTTCTTGGGAAGGCCTTTTGAGTGGTTTTTTATTTGTGGTCCGGAATGAACGAACTAGTTTTGTTCGTCTTTGAATGTACCAGCTGGCACTTCTTTAACTTTTACAGTTTTGTTCAAGAAGGCGATCACTTTTTCTTCAGTGATTTGGTAAGTCAAACGGCTTGATTGCTCTGGACGACCGTAGAACTCTTTAATGCGAGATTCTTCGATACCAGTTTGTTGAGCGTATTCTTTGAATTTCGCATCAACGTCTTCTTTTTTAGCGAACAAGTCGTGTTTTTTCGCAATAGCATCAACCAAGAATGAAGATTGGATCATTTCAGTTGCTGTGTTTGCAAAGTCAGCATCCCATTTTTGAACGTAAGAAGAGAAGTCAGCTTCGCCCATACCTTGCTCAGTCATGCGACGTTTGAAGTCTTCAACCAATGAAGCTTTTTGTTCTTTCAACAATGAAGGTGGAACTTCAACTGGGTTTTCTTTAACAAGAGTTTTCAAAAGGCGGTTTTTGAAGCCGTCTTCAACGCGTTTCTTGTCGTTTTGCTCAAGATCTTCTTGGATTGTTTTTTTCAAAGCTTCCAAACTGTCTGGGCCACCCAAAGTTTTGATGAACTCATCGTTCAACTCAGGCAATACTTTTGCTTTGATTTCTTTCAAAGTTACTTTGAACTCAACTGGTTTACCAGCAAGCTCTGCAGAGTGGTATGGATCTGGGAACTTCAAAGACAAAGTTTTAGTTTCGCCTTTTTTCATTCCTACAACGCCTTCTTCAAAACCTTCGATGAATTGTTTTGCGCCCAATTCAAGGTTGTGATCAACGCCAGCACCGTTTTCAAGTGGCGCGCCACCCATGAAGCCAGTGAAATCAACTACTGCTACGTCGCCATTTTTAGCCGCACGATCTTCAGTAACTGTTTCGAAAGTTGCGCGAGAAGAACGGATGTTGTTAAGAACGTCGTCAACTTTCTTAGGGTCGAATTCGAATTTTTCTTTTTCTACTTCAAGACCTTCGTATTTTTTCAAGTTGATCTCTGGGCGAACATCAAATGCTGCAGAGAAAGAGAAGTCTTTGTCTTCAGATGGATCAGCGAACTCAAATTCTGGATAGCTGATGGGTTCAAGTTTGTGCTCTTCCAACGCTTGTGCGTAGTGCTTTTGAACTAGATCTTGAACGACGTCTTGCTTAACGCGGTCGCCGTAGATTGACTTGATTGTGTTCAAAGGAGCTTTACCTTTACGGAAGCCTTTGATTGTTACGTCTTTTTGAATGCCGTTAAACACTTTGTTGAATGATGTCTGAACAACAGCTGCAGGGATCTCAATGTTGATTTTACGGGAAAGGTTCGACACCTTTTCTACATTTGATTTCATGCTAATTTCTCCTAGAATGAACAGATATTACGCGTGCGCGTTAAAACCGAACGATAGTAGGCGATGCCCTCTCTGAAGGCACTCCATAATGCTGTGCGTAATGCCTATATTTACCAGCTCAGACACACTTTAGGGAACTATGAAGCAAGAGATTCACTTTGTGACCGGAAAAGGAGGCGTCGGGAAGTCGGTTATAGCCGCGGCCCTCGCCCTTAAGCTCAGCATGCAGGGGAAAAACGTCCTCCTGGTGGAGCTCGGAGATCAAAGTTTCTTTAAAGATTTCTTCGAATTAGGGGAGGTGGGATTTCAGCCTCGTTCTATTAAGCCTAATCTTTCCTTGGCATTGTGGTCCGGTGAAAGCTGTTTGCGTGAATATGCGCAATACCTGATCAAAATAGAAAGCTTGGCAAAACTCTTTTTCGACAACGCTGTGATGAGAGCCTTCATTAACATCGCGCCCGGACTTCCGGAGCTCGCGATTCTTGGAAAAGTGACAAGTGGGCCGCGCAAGTATGGTCCGCCTATGAACTTTGATGCGGTGGTCGTCGATGCTTTTGCTACAGGTCACTTCAAAGCTTTGATTCAAGCACCCAAGGGTATGGCGCAAGCAGTGCAGTTCGGTCCAATGGGCGAGCAAAGTCGCAGCATCATCAATGTGCTGAAAGACGAAACGATCAGCAAATATCACATCGTGAGCTTGCCGGAAGAATTACCATTGAAAGAATCAGCTGAGCTTGCTGCCGCCATTAAAGAAGAACTCAGTGTACATCCGAGTTTGGTGTTGAACAAAATGTTGGATGTGAAAGTGTCGCGCGAGACTTTGCAAAAGGAAGAACAGAACTCTTCATCAGATCTCGGGAAATTTGCGCTGTATCTAGAACAACAACTGGATCGCCAAGCTGAGATGTTCAAACAAGCGCAGCTTCAGCATGACAGCATCAAACAAGTTCCCCTGATCTTTGAATTGGATGCTTGGGGACTTGTTGAAAAGATTGTGGAGAAAGTCTGATGGCAAACCGGATTTTCGATAACACGAACGTACTTGTATGCGTAGGTAGTGGTGGAGTTGGCAAAACAACTGTCGCGGCTTCCATTGCGATTCTTGCTGCCAAAGAAGGAAAAAAAGTTTTAGTTCTTACCATCGATCCCGCAAAGCGTTTGGCGCAAACCCTGGGGATTGAAGGCACGAACGACGTCACCCGTGTGCCGGGGCAAAACTTTAAAGGCGAACTCTATGCATCCGTTATCGATCATAAAAAAACTTTCGATGACTTTGTTGAGCGAGCGGCGCAAAAATCCGAAGCCGTTCGTAAAATTTTTGATAACAGTCTGTACAAACAGCTCTCCACAAATTTAAGCGGCTCACAAGAATTTACGTCGTTAGAAAAGTTGTATTCTTGTTACGAGTCGAAACAGTACGATTTGATTATTCTGGATACGCCTCCAACAAAACATGCGTTGGATTTCTTAAAGGCGCCGCAAAAACTTTCTGCGCTGTTCACTGAAGGCGTGGCGAAGTGGTTCCGCGATCCCGAAGGAAAAAAGTCAGGCTTTTTTGGACATTTGATTCAAGCAGGTACGCGTCAAGTTTTGAAAGTTTTGGAAACCTTAACGGGCTCTCAGTTCATTCGAGAACTGGGTGATTTCTTCCTGAACATCGAGCAGTGGCAAGGTAAGCTTTTGCAGCGAACGATCGATGTCCAACGAATGCTTGTCGCGCCGACGACGAGATTCTTTTTGGTCACAAGCTTCGATCAAGCCAAGCTGAAAGAAGCCGAATATTTCTCTCGAGAAATTCGTAAAGGCGGTTATCAATTGGATACCGTGATTTTGAATCGCGTCTTTCCACATTGGCTAGACCTCCGGGTAGGATATGAGGGAAGCACTGCTGAGCAGGACCTCGCGGAGTTGTACTCACAAATGAAGTCCTATTACAATCAACGGGATGCGATCTATCGACAGTTTGAGACGAAGATGTCGCAGCAAGCGCGTGTTCTTAGAATTCCAGATCTGGTCAAAGATATTTCAGATCTTGCAGGCCTTGAAGAACTTAGCACATTGATTCGTGAGCAGGAGACTTTATGAAAAGAGCTTTAAGCCTGTTGTTGTTCGCTTTCCTTGCGGGCTGTAGTTCTTTTCAAATGAGTCGAAGTGAAGAGGGAGTACTTCAGAATAAAAAACTGTTGGAAGATAAAGAACTTTCCAATGCGCATGATCTTTTGGTGCGTGGCAAATACGTCGAAGCTCATAAGATGTTTCGTGATTTCGAAGAACGTTATCCTCAATCTGTCTATTTTCAAGCAGCTCGTTTAGGCGAAGCTCAGTCTTTTGAAGGTCAAGGCAAGTGGGTCGAGGCCTCCGCTATATATCGTGATATTTATCTTAAAACGAAGAATCTCCAACCCGACATCGCGGCAATGGCATTATACCGACAGTCTTTTTGTTATGAGGCTTTAGGTGATGATCAAAAAACAATCGCAACTTTGCTTGATGCAAAGAACCTGAGAACTGCTTTGCCGAAAGAAGTTGGTTATGCAGAAATTCCCGCCCGTCTTGGTGCCACGTACGGGCGCTTAGGTCGTGAAAAAGAAGCCGTGGCTTATTTGAATGAAGCCGAGAAGGGCATCGCCAAGATTAGGGCAGAGGATCAAGCAGCGCTTTCTAAAGACTGGCTCGCAAAAACCTATGTGCAAATGGGGAGCACTTCGACCAACCAACTTTCTCCGGCAAGCTTTGCAACATTCGTGAGCGGCCAAAAATTTGTGCAAGTGTATTTGATTAAAGCTCTGGAGTTAAATGATCGAGTGTGGTCGCCACGAGCGCTAAAAGAACTTCAGGGGACTTATCAAGATCTTTATTCCCAAGTAGAAGCTGTTCGCGAAAATCGTAGTCGGCAGGCAGAGTTAGGCGGCTCTTTGATTGAGTTGATCGATCGTGCGGAATTATATCGCCCGATCGCTGGACAAACTCAAAATAATTACCAAATTCAGTTTTTCACACAGCTTACGGATGTAAGAAAGAATACTGAAACCCTCCTTTATCAGGCCAAGGAAACTATGGGACTGACAGAGGAATCACAGAAATTGAACAGTATAAAAAGACCTGGTCGTATTAAGGATGATGCGGTAAAAACGCCTCCCAAAGTTGTTCCGACTGAGGATCCGAATCTGTAAAGAGTTCTAAGGAGATATCATGGCGAAGCTCACCCTTCACAAACAAACACTCGCCAACATGAATGAGATTTGTTCTTGGTTTTCAACTAAGACAGCGGCTTTGTCGTATCCGATCTATTCAAGTTATGACATTCGTGATTCGGGTTATAAGATTTCTAACGTCGATGCCAACATCTTTCCTGCGGGCTTTAACAATATCTGCCCAACGGATAAAGAAACTTCCATCGGTTTGATGGGAAAATACATCGTTAAGCACTACGGTGAGGCCATCAAAAATATTTTGTTGGTGACTGAAGAGCATACGAACAACGCTTTCTATTGGGAAAACGTTTACACAATCAAATCATTGATCGAAGCAAACGGTATCACGGTTAAAGTTGCAATTCCTCGCGAACTTCCTGAGCCACTTAACATCACAAGCTCTGCGGGCCGCGAAGTGCAAGTTCATTCGGCACTTATGACGGGCCCACTGATGAAGGAGTTCAAACCGGATTTGATCATCAGTAATAATGACTTCTCTGAAGCCTATGAAGAGTGGGCGAAAACAGTGACAAATTTTCCAATGAATCCTCCCCGCGAGTTGGGTTGGTATCAAAGAAAGAAAAGCACGTACTTCAAATACTACAATCAGCTTGTGGAAGAATTCAGCGCCATCGCGAAAATTGATCCATTCCTGATGACGGTTGAAACAGAGCTTTTTGAGAACTTCGATATCGGCGATGAAAAAAGTCGTGAGGCTTTGGCGGGTCGCGTGGATGCGATGATTGAAAAGCTTCGTGGTGAATATCAAAAACGCGGCATCAACCAAGAGCCTTTTGTCTTCGTAAAGAACAACGCCGGCACATATGGCTTGGCCGTTATTCGCGTAGGTTCTGGAGCGGAAGTTAAAGAGTGGAGCTATAAATCTCGCAAGAAGATGAAAGCCGCAAAAGGTGGTCGCGACGTTGAAGAAGTGATCATTCAAGAAGGTATTCCTTCTATTGTTGAAGCCGATGGCGCTAGCGCTGAGCCCGTTATTTATATGATCGGATGCGAGCTTGCGGGTGGTTTCTTGAGAACTCACTCCGAGAAAAGTTCCACTGAAAGCTTGAACAGCCCAGGTGCAGTTTATAAGCGTCTTTGTGTTTCGGATCTTGCAATTAACACTCCAGGATGTCCTCAGGAAAACGTCTATGGTTGGACTGCAAAACTGGGTTTACTGGCAATTGCTCACGAAGCTCAAGAGCTGAATGCGGTCTTTAAAGGCTACGTACGAGCGAGTGGCTGCAGTAAATAGGCCTTCGTTTTTTGTCTGTGTCACAATTTTAGACAGCCCAAGTTTAATTCATTGAAGTCTGGGCTGGAATACACCTTGCTTCGTCTCCTACGGAATAAAACCTAGGAGACAAGAATGACATCCTCTAAAAACTGGCTGAAGAAAACGGCACTTGGTTTCATCGCTTTATGCGTGGGTTTTACGACTCTTTCTGCTCAAGCGGGATCTACTTCGGGTCAAATCATGGTCACGTTGACAATTGTCGAACAAAGTGAGCTTTCCGCCGGTCCACTTTCGACATCTCCTCAAGCCTATGTCGGTGGAAAATTCGTCAGCGCTCTTACGGATGTGCCTAATGGCGAAACAGTAGGAATTTATCTCAACGGTACGCAGGTAGCGAAAACAACGTCCGACAACGGAGTCGTGAACTTCAATATTAATGCTAAAGATGCAAAGTATATGGATATTTCTCTTCGCTCTAAGGGGAAGCAAGTAAATGTCCTTCACGCATCCTACGCGAGAACAGCAAGTTCAGCTCCAATTCAACGATTTGGGCCTAAGACTCAGGTGAATGTTCCGGTCAAACGCGCCGATGGCAGCACGAGCATGCAATCTATGAATGTGCAAACCATCGAAGTTATTTACTAAGTCTATTCCCGATTGCAGCGATGATCAAAAGAAAGCCCAAGAAAGCCATCGCTGCATAGATACTTCCATAGTTCGTAATTCTTTGCTCATGGTCGATACTTCCAATGACATGGGCAAGGCTTCCAAAAATCCCAAAACCACAGTTATAACTTAATGCAAAAAGTGTTGTTCTGTTTTTCGCGGGTAAGTTCTCGCTTAACAAAGTAATCATCGGTGCATAGGTCACAATTCCCAAGATGCCAATTAAAGTTGTGACTATGACCATTTCCATGGCATAGACGCCGACTGAAGTGGGCTGTACGCGCATCAGGCCGGCAATATGCTCCATTAAGTGATAGCCCGGCAGTGCTGTAATTAGGACGAGCAAAATTCCTCCCAATACGACCTTTAAAGCGCCTTTGAAATCGGCCAGTGCTCCCCACAGAAAGAAAGTGGGCAGAGTGATCAGATTGCTAATCGCAATGATGAATTTCGAAACCGTCGGATCTAAATGCAGAACATTCTGCAAGAAAAAGAGCTGATAGATATTGCTGATATAAATCGACAAACCCATGGCGCAACCGAGGGGAAATACAAAAAGAAAGAATCGCCGAGCCCATTTGGGATTGTGGGAGAAGGAGTGAATAAGCTCTGAGACGCGCGAGGTGATTTTTTCTGGATGAATAGTGTCGGGCTCTTTATAGGGGCCTTGGGCAATTTTGTATGAGTAATAGAACAGAAAAATGCCAAAGAAAAAGCAAACTCGCCAGCCCCATATCGCGAAGGCCTCGGCCCCCATGATGAGCTTGAGAATAATAACAGCGGCAATGGCTGTCAGATATCCCGCAGGCGAAGTAATTTGTATGAGACTCGTGAAGCGGGAGCGAGCATTGGGCGGAGCCAGGTCATAGGCCATTAGTGCAGTCGTACAATAAGCTCCACCTAGCGCAAGACCTTGCAAAAGTCTGAGTCCGTAACCAATGATAATCGAAGTCATTCCAACGGATTCAGTCGGAGGCATTAAGCACAAGCCCACAGTGGCGCCGGCCAAAAGCATGCTGCAAAGAGAGTACGTTTTCTTTAAGCCTCTGCCATCTGCGATCAAGCCAAAGAACACAGCCCCCACCGGCCGAACTAAATATCCGACCGTAAAAACAACTAATGAACTCAGCAAAGCGATATCAGGAAATTGTCTGATTAATGTATTGGATGTTTCCACATACAGCACCACCGGGGTGTAAAAGCAGAAAAATCCTAGGAGGTTGGCAATGCAAAGGCGTGAGAGACTATCCCATTTAAAATAGTAACCATGCTCATGGTGTCTGCTCTCAATTTCGTTGCCGCTCATGGGCTTTAATTTTATCGACCTAGCAAGACTATTGGCCAGTATAAACACAAAAACACCAAGGCAAATGTTTTGACCATGTTATCCTGCACATAAGAGGGAAAATAAAATTATGCAAAAGTTTGTGGGAGTTTTCGGGCTTTTCTTTGTCTGCTTTGCGGTGGGCTATTCCTTTATGAGTTATAGTACAGATATCACACAAATCTCCCGCGATCCTGCGGCCGTAAAAAATGGCTTTGATTTCTCTCATTTGAGCGGTGAGAAATTGCAAGATGCTGTGAAACAACGTTTGTTGGCGGGCTTTGAGTTTAAAAAGAGCCATGATGGTACAGGCATCGGTCTTGGTCATTTTGTTTTCATTGATCAAAAGGGCGAGAAGAAACTTGCTTGCCAAGAATTCGGCAAAGTCAGTCTGACATTTGAAGCAGAAGGTATGTCCGTGGGCGGTGATAAACCAACTATGGAACTTGAAGGCGTGTGTGAGTTCTCCCGTGACATGGCAAGAATTCATCCTCTGTTCTTGCCGATCGCGAAGATCTTAGGTGAAAAGCCAGCTGATGGAGAGTTCCAGTTTAACGAACAAAACGGTGTTATTGTGCGCTTCACAAATATCCCCGAAGAGTGGCCAAGAACATGGTTGCTAAAATCTGTAAAACTTAAAAATGATAATAAGAATGAAGCTGTTATTGTTGAAAGTAACGAAGTGTCTCGCTACCTAGGTCATCCGGTTGTTCTAACGTTCTAAAGTTTTGATTCAGGCACGAAGATCGACATAAAAGAGGCCTTCGTGCGTTGCCACCAACTTGTTTCGGGTTCTCCGTGCAGAGTTGTCTTTTTGCCTTCATCATAAGTTGTCCAGACTAATTCCCCTTTGTCATCTAAATCGACCTTGTAGGCAATCTCCGCAAGATTGTGTTTGAATTTCCCTGAAAAAGCGTTCGCCAAGTCCGGGCATTTCATCACGACTCCCATTTCGGAATTTAGATTGAAGGACCGTGGATCTAGGTTCATGGAGCCCACGAACATTGTGCTGTTATCGAACACCATAACTTTACCATGAAGGCCTGCGTGGGAGCCGCCACTTGAACCCATGGTTTTGGTTTTACGCATTTCTTTATCGACATTAGGGCGAAGTTCATAGAGATGGACCCCTGCTTTAATTAAGTCCTTGCGATATTTTTTGTAGCCGGAAAAAACTGTTGCTACGTCACCGGAAGCTAAGGAGTTGGTAATTACGATGACAGAGATTCCGCTTTTTACCTTCTGACGGAAGTACTCGACACCATTAGGACCGGGTACAAAATAAGGCGTGACCATCAGGATTTCTTTTTTTGCCGATTCGACATAGGGGCGTAGCTGAAAGTTGAGGTTTTGGCTTTCATCATGGATCTTGTGCATAAGTTTTTCTGGAGGATCGGAATAAACTTTTGAGGGACACCAATACAGCGGAAGTTCGCCTTGGCTAAAGCGACGAACAAGCTGTGTATCTTTCAATGTCTTCACATAAACGGAATCAATGGCTTTGAGGTTTTCCAATCGCAATTTGGCGCGCAATTCGTAAAGATCTTCTTGAGTGACTTTCAGACCTTGAGTGACCGAGGCGATAGGATAAGAAGTTTCGCTGTTCCAGTACGTATCAAATTCGATGGAAAGATCGCGCACAACGGGCCCTATGGACCACAGA
>JAGIAF010000126.1 GCA_017745015.1 Bdellovibrio sp.
GGGAAGCTCATAAAGCGCTCCAGTTCCGTTTTGCTGCTACGGAAAAGGCGTTCGGTTTTTCGAGTTACAAGATCAAGTTTATCTAGGAAAGGGCGATCACCTTCTGGTGAAGAACCCTGGCCTGAAAGAAAGATCGCATTTTGATTGTAGCGAATAACGGAATAGCCGTTACTCAAAGTTTTATAAACCGGATCGCCGGGATTTTTGTATTCCTCTTCACTAGACATATCAAAGAGGGTCTGTGGGCGCTGTTCCGGCTTGTCAGGGTTTACGATGAAGGTTTTCACCCAATGGAGGTTGTGGTTGTACTCGTACAATAATGCGGTATCGCGTTTTTCAGTCCATGCCAATCCCGAGTAACGTTGTTCAACCTTAAAGAGTTCTTTTGCTTCATCTTTAAACGGAGCCGCGAGCATCATGACTTTATCGCGGTAGGGAACTTTATTATTCCAGTCGCCACCATCTAATGCTTCCGCCCAAATTAAAGTCGCTGGATCAAGAGGGTGCCATCTAAAACCGCGAGGTCCAGTGGGTACACCGTGAATTGGAACGCGTTCCGCTAAAGGAAGATCAGCAATTAATGTCGTCGCGATCTTGTTGGGATTTTTGATATCCAGAACTTCCACTTTGTGAGGGAAGCGGAAGTAAGTCACAAGGTACGAATAGGGACGAACAATCTTAGTCGTTAGAATACTATTGTTGTCCGGTGCAACTTCTACGGAATCGTAAAGGTCTGGTTTACCAAGTAGAGTTACTTTTTTTGATTTGATATCAATTAGAGCCAATTGCGATTGCGCGTAGTAGTCAAACAGCATCTCATCATTTTTATTTTTTAGCGTATCGCGTTTCTCATAGGTACTGCTTTGACCTTTTTCGCCAACAGACAACTGAATACTAGGCCCGATAAAATTTTGTTCAACCTTTGGAGCAGTCCCAAGATTTTTCGGAATCATTTTCACAAGAAGGCTTTTTTGCAGCGGCATCCACTGAACATCATCACCCAGCATTGGATTGATTTTTACATTAGGAATGCGGGAAATCTTCGCCGTCTTTGCATCACCAATCCACAGCTCTACGGATTTTGCGGTCTTATTTTTAAAGAAGAAGTTCTTTCCGTCTGCGCTCCATTCGGGATGATCCATGCAAGCAAGCTTCGAGATATCAATTTTCTTTTCAGTGCCATCAGCGATGGTAACAATTGAAAAGCTCTGAACACATTTAGGAATACCATTACCACCGGCTGCATCATGACGACTGTGGTTCCCCTGCTCAATACGCACACCCGCTAAACGCAAAAAGGGTTCTGCGACTCTTTCAATGGAAGGGTAGTTCTGTACAGAAACCAAAAACATGCGATCCTTAGTGGGGTTGGTGCGCCCGTAAGGAATGTCAGGTGCTTGCATCACATCCAAAATTTCTTTGGGTGGTTGATTGTAGCCGCTAGCGGCGATTGCAAAGCTTGCGCAAAGAAAGATTCCGAATCCGAGGCCAAAGATCTTAAGATGTGACATTGATAACTCCTGAGCTTTTAAGTTCAACACATATGGGAGGCATTTCACCTATTAATTCGTGGAGTCGAGAGTCTATCTAGTCACAAGCCGCGTTAATTCTGAGGAAAATTTCGAAGAATTTGTATCCTTGTCAGAAACTTGTGGGAAGTTGAAAGTAAGTTCATCAATTTCAAAACTTAAACTGCTGATGAAAAATGAATATCGAAAAGCCGTTTTGAATGTGGCAAAAGAAGTATTGTCTCAAGGAAGTCTTGATTATTTGAATAATAAGAAAGTGTCGCAAGAGCGGCTTCGACGCTGCGTGGATGACAGATGCCTGTCCAAATCATCGACAGGAAATATTTTCCAAGACTTTAAACTCTTGGATCCACTTATAAAATCTCCGTCAGTAAACGTGGGTGGAGGAACTTCCTCGCCGGGTTTATCTTGCACTCACTTTAAACACCAAGGAGAATTTATGAAGTTCCTATTCGCACTATTTCTATTTTCATTTTCTATAACAGCATCAGTCTATGCCCAAGCCAGAGCCAGTTGGGAAGATCCCGTTGTTGCGGCCCTTCGTAAGGACTTCTCTCAAGGGAAAGCGCTGACAGAGCAAGACATGTCAGTTCTTACAACAACAAATTCCGGCTGCACGGCATTTATAACAGAACCTGGTGACGACTGGCAGAAGGATTTTTCATTCTATATCCAGGACGAGAATGGCTTCTATTCCGCAAGTTCCGCCTTCGATGGATCAAATTTGGGCTCTCCGAAAAACTTTGTGATTTCCACTGAGGGATTGAAGTCAATTTTCCAAAACCCAGAAAATACCATTCGCAATACGGTTATTCTGCGAAAAGTAAATTCTAACAGTTCGAATCAACTACGATTCATAGCCGAATGGTCTGCGACGGGAAATTTGAATCCTAATTTTGAGACATCGATCTCCGTACGTAATGCCAAAGCGGTCATGTATTGGAACTGTGAACACCTAGTTAATAAATAAATGCCCATAGAAAGTTGCGGGCATAGTGTGTCGACTTTCAGTTTGCGAAAAAACTATTAAGGAGAATAACGATGTTTAAATATATTGTATCAACAATGTTCGTAATGATGAGCGTGCAAGCCCATGCTTTGATCGTCAATGACGGTGGGTCCGATACTCTCATTGGTTGCTGGAATGGTCTTTCCATCGGTGGCAAACCTGTAAGTGGAAGTTGGAATGGTGCTTGTCTTATGAGCTCCTATACATCTTCCTTTCCGACGATCACAATTGAAGGCCAAGATCTGGATTTGAAATCGACTGAGGCTTCTGACAGGCTAGTGGCAGAGGTTGACGGCGTCGTTCAGCCGGTTCTTCTGAATAAAATTGCAAAAGATCTAAATCTCTCACTACCGCAAGTTATGGCAACGGCGGCGAGTATAGATGATCTCAATCTGGGTTCTCTGTTGGCGGCTCTTAAAAAATAGATATAGAAAGGTGCGATTATGAATAAGTTATCTTCGTTATTAAAGACTTTAATTTGCGGGTTGTTCTTTTTTTTAATCGCATCATCTACTTCTGCACAGACTCGTATTCAAGAAGTTAAAAAGATTTATTATGTGTTGGCTTCAGCCAAAGGCGTCGGGCAATCCTCATTCGGACATGCCTATTTACGTCTTGGTTATGACGATACTCCTCGCCCTGACGACATGGTCTTGGAGTTAGTTGCAGATGTTAAAGCATCAGAGTTAAGTGTTTTACGTGGACTAGGCCTTGGGAAAAACTACGCAAGAGCCTCAGCTTTGAATAGCTATCAAAACACACAATATGAGATGAATTACATACAAAATCGCAACTTGGATTCAAGCGAGTTGCTTTTGACAGATGCTGAGCGCAGATTGATTTTATTAAGAATTCAGACCATCTTACAAAAGAAAAGAATGGGAGATTACAGTTTCTTGAAAAATAACTGCGCCGAAGGTGTAAACGTCATTCTGAGCAATCTTGGTATCGACGCCGGCATGATCGACACTCCTAGCAGTGTTCTTGCCGCCTTAAAGGCCAAAGGAAAAATCGGAAAGACCTATTCGGATTTAAGCCTTTCCAATAAAAGCCAAGAGATGGTTAAAAAGTATTCTCATCTTTTATCGAAAGTTGAAAAAATGCGCCCGGACTTCGATCGTAATTTTCTTTTAGGAGGCAATTCGCAGCAAATACTAGGTTTTGTTATGATTCATGAAATGGTACCAAGCCTGATATCGGCCGACAAAACAATGGCGTTGAGATTTTTGAAATCTATCGCTTACCTTCATCCAAGAACAGACAGAAACGATTTATTGAATACTATTAACGGAAAGAAGTACCTAAGCATTCAGAAAATTGGAACGCGAGAATTTACGGTGGATGCAAAAGAGAGTCTATCTATAAGGGAATTTGATTTTTCCGAAAAAGATGACCATGTTATTACAAAAGTATTTATTGATTCATCAGGTGCTCGTAAAAAAGATGAGTACGGCCGCAGACAGGTAGATGTCGACGTCCTGGGTCTCAGCAAGAAGGGACAATCACTCCTTTTAGGAAATATTGAAATCGGCACACTCATTTCTGAAAAAGTGGAGTCAGGAGGCCATGGTGTTCTATTTAAAAACTCCTTTACGGTTCCCGTTTTACGCGAAAGATACTTGAACTCAAATTCTCAGGTTTTAGATGTGTATTTGATTGTGGATCAAGAAGAACTAACGCCTCAAACAGAAACCGTTTCTGAAAAACTTATTCCTTTGATAAATGACGACCCAAAGTTTCCATCTTGTTATGGCTTCGTTGATTTGCAAAAGGCATTGCTAGAACGCGCAACATTTGATCCGTTGGGACCGACTTTGACATCAGCAGAATACCTTGCTCTCCTAGATAGATTGTTGAGCGGAGAAAATCTGGTTCATTTCCCCGGCTTGAAAGATCCGACCGGGCTTATTCAAATAGTTACGCCATTAGCGGTAAGACAGTTGATGTATAATTACCATCGGGAATCGTACACAACTATTTGGGCAGCAATAAAAACTTATTTTAAATCCTCCGTGATCACTAAAGAATCGGACTTTGAATCATTAAAAACTATCGGCGGGTATGGGCTCAGCTTTACAGTCCATTTCCGCGTCTACAAAGATGGTCAACGCACCAATATCGGTCACGCCCTCCTAGTACGAGGATTGATCAAAAGAGGAACTCGCTATTACCTTGACGCCTACGATCCAAACTTAGGTGTTTTTTCAAATGATCTTTTTTATGTGGATACAACGACAGGAAAATTTCATACAACGCTTTATGGTGTCACCGACTTTCAAGTTCTTCCAGCTGATTTAGAGAGAGCTTTGATGATTTCAAAGCTCAAACAGCAAGAATCTTCTCAAGCTCTTATTAGGGAATATATGAGCAAAACCAAGACTTACTTCGTGAACACTTCACAGATCTTAACGATGATGTAAATTCGCGCTGGATAGATGGGCTTCACTCCAAAATCTTGGTTTCTCATCCAAAGCCCGATCGTCAATGGTCAGGCTTCCGTGAATCCAGCTTGCGCGACGGCTGTCGCTAGAGCGCTTCGAGCTCTAGCTCGTAAATCTTCCGTGCCGCCAGGACTATCTTATCTGACTTAATAGGGCGGACGTCGGTAACTTCCCACGCATACAGATTTGGTTCCCACTGCGTCCAGCAGGCTGCAAATAAATCACTTGCAAGAAACGGTCTGACGTTTTTGATTTTAACTAAAGCTACGGGATGCCCATTAGGATCTGTTTGGCCGTCTTCGCGTAGGAAATGATAATTCTCAACGATCAATAAATCCCCTTCAAAACCTTCAGGTGGTTTCCAGGAGCGGATTTCTAGTTTCTTCTCACCAGAAGCGATCTTTGAGCCGTTGGGATAGACGATAGATAGGGCATTATATTTCAAAACAAGACTCCTCAGGTCGAGGATAGGGTCTTGATCAGGTGAAATCAAGAAGAAGCCACCATGTTTGCCAATAGCAGAATAATTCTCAAATACTTTCTTTCAGGTCTTTTATTGGTGACTGCGGTTGTGGCTTGTCAGGATTCTCAGAACGCCATCACTTTAAATGACGATGCTAACGGTATTATTTATGGAAAAGTGGTTCCAGCTTCAGACAGTGCAAGTAACTTAGTTGTGATGGTCTTTGCGGAAGACGCTCACGGGACATCTCTCTGTACCGGAACTTTGATTGAGAAAAATATCGTTTTAACGGCGGCTCATTGTCTTTATGAAATGACCAATGTTCGTATCGAGCCCGCATTGAAGTTCTCGGGAACAAAGCAACTTCTGGCCGACAAAGTTATTATCCACAATCTCTATAATGGCGATATTTCTAAAGGCAATGATATTGCTCTTATTCGCGTTAAAGGAATTCTTCCGAAAAACTATGTGAAGGCGGAGCTTCCAACTTCTGCTGATGCAGTGAAAGAAGATATGAAAATCAAATTGATCGGCTATGGGATGACAAATGGGCCGGGCGACGACGCGGGAACTCTTCGAACTGCAGAGGCCATTGTTTATTACGCGGGTAAAGATCTTATGATCATAAACCAAGAAAACTCCACGGGTATTTGTGATGGAGATTCAGGCTCTCCAGCGTTAATAAAGAAAAACAATTCCTATGTCGTCGTGGGAGTTGCTTCATCCACGTCGCGTTTTTCCACTGATGCAAAACAGTGCATGCGTGAAGGCAGCTTTATGAAGGTGTCAGCACATCAAGAGTGGCTTCAAAAAAATTTGCGACAACTTAAGTAATCATCAACTCACAAGGCTGTGACAAATGACTCATAGAGTGGGCAAAGCGAATCAAGTATGCTTTCCCCAAAAAGGAGTTGTTATGGCTATTGAGGATCTTAAATCCAGCAATCCTTATGTCCATGTTGAGAATATCTCAAAACATCTGCGTGAACTTCGAATTCATTGCCATGAAGATGTGAAAAAAGTGAACGATCCCAAAGCAAAGGCGTTGTTTGAGACCACAGAAGAGGTGCTCAAAGGTCTTGAAATGGCCTTTCGTCATTACCGTGAAAACGGTGAGGATGTGATGGGGTAGTCTTGTCGTCTGAAATAAGTTGAGTTCAAAGCCTGTCTTATTGGATAATTTTTCTTTGGAGGCAGGTCCCTATGAAAAATGCAGTTCTTGGTTCATTAATTCTTTGTACTTTATCGCTTACGGTTGGTTGTGGTTTGAAAGTTGTCAACCCAGAAGATGAAAAGAATAAAGGAGCCTTGGCTGTCGATTACAGTGATGGCATCAAGCTGGTTGCAACTTATACGTGCAAGTTGGACTCCATGGGGAATCATTTCTCTGCTCTAGGTAAATCTGAAGAAGAGGCAAGTAAAGAAGTGCTTGCTCGCTGTAAAGATCGTACCATGATCAATTTCTGTAAAGCTGAAAAAATCAAATGCTTTAAAAACTAAAAATGAAAGCTGGGTTGATCGCAATTAATCTTGCGGCGATTATCTTTGGTACGGCGGCACTCTTTGGCAAGCTGCCAGTTTCTCCTGTTTGGATTGTTGCACTTCGTGGCGCGTTCGCTTGCATCGCACTATTGTTGCTTGGATTGATTCGCGGTGGCCTGGTTGCTGTTCGCAGCAAAGCGCAAATCAAAGCGCTCATTATGACGGGTGTATTGCTCGCGGTGCACTGGTTGACCTTCTTTGCTTCGGTTCAGCTTGCTGGAGTTGCCATTGCGACCTTGACCTTTGCAGCCTTTCCGCTTTTTACGGTGATCTTGGTGGCTTGGAGTAAACGAAAAGTTCCAACGCCTCTTGAAATAGGAGCGGGGATCGCGATTCTAATTGCCGTAGGTATGTTGGTGGACATTCATGCCGATGGACTTGCATTGTTAGGTGCAGTCTCTGGATTTGTATCAGCTATCGCGTTTGCATATTTTGGAATTAAAGCAAAGCGTCTGACGGGAGAGTTGCCCCCACTGACAGTGTCCTTAGGGCAAAATCTGTCGTGGCACTGATTCTGCTTCCATTTTTGCCATTCACTTCGCCGATGCCTCACACCTCTACGGAGTGGATGTGGCTTATTGCGCTGGGTGTGGTTACGACGGCCTTGATGCATCAGTTGTATCTATTTGCTTTGACTCGATTGTCAGCAGCGACGTGCAGCGGTTTTATCGCCTTAGAGCCAGGCCCATTACTTTGTGGGTGGTGCTTAGCGGGGTTTTGATTTTGGGCGCTTCCTTTGCGCTTCTTCGCGCCGAAAAGAGTGCACTGTAAGCGTGGTCTAGTTTTGCTGCGGTATTTACACACAATTTACATATTATTTGACGATATGTAAATTGTATGTAAATACTGAATGGGAGAGATCAAAGGAGATCCCCATGAGTGCAATGAAAGAACACTACCACGAACACATCTATGCCGCAGACTATGTCGAAGAAAACACAGCTTCCGAGGCATTCATGGATTATCTTCCAGCTTTTCCTGAAGAGATGAAGATCGGTTCTCTCACTCTTGGCAGTCATGGTGTGATGTTGCGTTTTTCGCCTGAAGGTTATGTCTTGATGATGAGTGAAATCCCAACGCCGCTGAAGCCTTTGCCTGTTTAGATACTAGCTCTTAGTGTGGTTTGTGGAGCGTCCTGTGACAATTTAGCGACAACATACTTCAGCGATTCTATCCTAATAGCAAGTACGTTGGAGTAAGCACAACATGAGTAAATCAGCTGCTACATCAAAAGCTTCTAGAAAAAATCAAACCACAATCCCAGCCCGCGTTCGTAGAGCGTTGAGAATCGCTAAAGGCGATACACTTCTTTGGGAAGTGAACGGCGATGAAGTGACGATTCGTGTGATCGGCCGAGTGAATGTAGATTGGTCGAAGGCTTCCGAGATGTCTCTTCTAGAGTGGACTGTTTCTGAAGAAGAAGCTGCAGAAGCGCTAGAGGAAGCTAGAAGTCCCATCTAAGCGAAGGGGCCGCATTGTCCTCGGGTCTGGTTACTAGCCTCGCCAGTGGCGGCGTTGACATGTGATCCCATTCATCTACGCTCATGGAATGGCGAATGATTTTGTCGAAATCGACAACAGCGTTTTACGACAGGTTCTTCACTCTCGAGGAATTTCTCATGGGACGTTGGCAAAAGAACTTAATGTCACGACGAAGACCATTCAGCGTTGGTTGAATGGTTCGGTCAATCGTGTTCATACCGAGACCTTTAAGAGTTTAGAAAAGTGTCTTGGTCTGGTCGGAAGTGAGCTTCGTAAGACCGAGATCGACTTTGAAGTTCGCCCTGTGGATCCGTCTTTGCAAATTCTTTGTGATCAAGATTTCTATCAACGGGTGCGTTGCAACTATGACTGGCACGGTTATCGAATTATTCTGAAATCCTATTTAAAAAGAGAAATTCCCACAGAGCAGCGTCTGCAAGCTTATAAGCAAATCGGTGCGGCATCGCTTTATATGGGCGAGGTGCAGTCGGGGAAGTACTTCTTTGAAAAAGCTTACAAGATTGCCGTCGCGACTCGCAATGTGGAAGAACAAGTAGCAACTCTGATTTGGTTGGGCACGCGCACGGAGCTTATTGGAAGCTTCCAACAGTCCCTTGTGTATTTTCGGGAAGCTGAACAGTTACTGCCACAAATGAAGGACTGCTATCAGCAATCGAATTATCATTTTCTTTATGGTCGTCTGCTTCATTATCTTGAGCGCCATGAGGAAGCGATTGCGAATTTGCGTAAGGCGATCTATCTCGATCTGAAATATAATAAGACCAGAGGATTTAGCACTTCCGTAAAATACTTCCATTTGATTGGCGTGTATTTGCGCACCCGTGATTTCAAAAACGGTGCCTTGATGATCCAACGCAGTTTACGAAATACGCAGCGCTGCGCTTGGGTTTATGGTCAATCCTACAGTTACTTTGCGGAACTCGTCTGGAGAGTGCAGACG
>JAGIAF010000127.1 GCA_017745015.1 Bdellovibrio sp.
GTACACAACACGATGTTAAAGTAACTAAAACAGCTGATTTTGGTGCTTTCGTTGAGCTTGAGTCTGATATCGAAGGTTTGATCCACATTTCTGAACTTACAACAGACAAAATCAACTCTGTTGAAGACTTCATTAAGCCAGGTCAATCTGTAAAAGCTGAAGTTATCTCTATCGACAAAGACGCTCGTAAGATCGGTTTGTCTGCTAAACTAGTTAAACTTCGTGAGTCAAAAGCTGACGTTGACGACTACGTTAAGAAAGCTACAGCTACTTCAAAATCAACTTTCGGTGACTTGTTCGCTGATCAGTTGAAAAACATGAAGACTGACAAGCAATAAAGGCTACTTCGACGCGAGTCGAAGTGTGTCGCAGACGCCTAGCGCAATTGACTGAATTGTCGAAAAAGGGGAGCCTAAACAGGTTCCCCTTTTTTTATTTCAGGAGTGCGCAGCATGCAGGGTTCTTTCTTTAAAAAGCTTCTCATTATCTTCCTTGTTTTCGTCGGTGTCGGTGCTTTGCTCAAAATGAGTTCAAGCTACTTCGGTGATGCAGAAAAAAAGGTCACAGCGAAAAACACGATCCTTCATCTTGAAATGAATGGCGTGATCTTGAACGGCAAGAAGTTCATTAAAAATCTTAAAAAGTATCGTGAAGACGATCGCGTAAAAGCGGTGGTGATCAATATCAACTCTCCGGGCGGATCTGTCGGTCCTTCGCAAGAGATCTATCACGAGATCAAAAAAGTTCGCGATGAATTGAAAAAGCCCGTGGTGTGCGTAACGACGGGTGTGATGGCATCAGGTGCTTACTACTCAGCTGTAGCTTGCGATAAAATCGTTGTAGCTCCAGGCGCGTTGGTAGGCTCTATTGGTGTGATTATGGAATTCGCAAATCTTGAAAAACTTTATGACTGGGCAAAAGTATCTCGCTACTCCATCACGTCGGGTAAGTTTAAAGATTCTGGCGCTGAATACCGTGCTATGCGCGACGACGAGAAAGCTCTTTTCCAAAACATGATCAACGAAGTTTACGCGCAGTTTAAAGGCACTGTGATGAAAGAGCGCAAACTTAAAGAAGACGTTGTGACGGAGTACGCTGACGGCCGTGTATTCACGGGCGCTTCTGCGGTGAAGTTGGGTTTTGCTGACCAAGAAGGTTTCTTTGACGATGCGGTGAAAGTCGCTGCGGACCTTGCGAAACTTGGTGACAACTATGAGTTGTTTGAAGTTCCAAAAAAGAAAAAAAGCATCTTTGATTTCGGCGATCAGGGTGATGATGACGACATGAACTCTTTGGCGGAATATGCTGATATCTTGAAAAGCAAAGTTCCCGCAGGAATGAACATGGAAGGCGCGATGAAATATCTATTGCGCGCTCAGTACTTGAATCAACCGTTGTATATGATGCCGGGCTACTGGGATTAGTTCATGGCTAAAAAGAAGACCCCACCCAAAGCGACTTCACAAAAGAATGCGGTGATCAAAATCGGTGCCGAGATCTGGCCTCTGGAAAGAGATGTTCTGTTCAGACCGGATCGTATGAAGTATGTGCGCAAGCTGATCAAGCCAGAAGGGTGTGTCTTCTGTAATGCCGCGAAGAAGGATGCGTCCTTCGAGACTCTGTGTGTTTACAAAACCAAGCACTCCATGGTTGTTCTGAATAAGTTTCCTTATAACAGTGGTCATGTCCTGGTTTTGCCAAGACGCCATTGTGGAGACATGTTGAAGTTGAGCGATGCGGAATTCACAGACTTGCAAGAGACCATCCGTAAAACGATGAAAGGCATCAATAAGATTTATGAACCAGGTGGAGTAAACCTCGGATTGAATCATGGTGCTGTTGCTGGAGCAGGAATTCCCGAGCATCTTCACTATCACATGATCCCCCGTTGGTCTGGGGACCTTAACTTCTTTCCATTAATTGCTGAGACAAAGGTCTTGGTTGAAAGTCTTGAGCAGACCTACGAGAAGTTTTTGGAGTACTTTAAGAAGATATGAATAGAAGCGTAAGTTTTCAGACAGCACCTCTAACTCCTGCAGTGAAGTGGTTGCTGATCATCAATGTAGCGGTTTGGTTTATCTTCCAAGTTTTAATGGAAGGGTTCATGCATATCCCTTTCACTCAATTCTTTGCCTTGTATCCAGGTAAAGTTCTTTTCAACTTCGAGATCTGGCAGATCTTCACATACATGTTCCTGCACTCCATGCAGGTCACGCACATCTTGTTCAACATGTTGATGCTTTGGTTCTTCGGAGCGGAGCTTGAGCAGCGTTGGGGCACGAAATTCTTCCTGACATATTATATTTGTTCAGGTGTGGGGGCGGCGATCTTGTACTGTGCCGGCGTGTGGGGCTGGGCCCTGGCGACGGGGTCGGAAACAGGTTTGATCGTTCCAGTGATCGGTGCTTCCGGTGCGATCTTTGGGTTGTTATTAGCTCAAGGGATTATCTTCGGTGAAAGAATCGTTTACTTCTTTATGCTCTTCCCAATGAAGACTAAGTGGTTCGTGGCCTTGATGGGTGGGGTGCAATTAGCCTCCATGATGACATCGAGCGTTAGCGGTGGCGAGGTTGCTTACCTGGCTCACTTGGGCGGTATCGCCGCTGGTTTCATTACTTTGCAGGTGAAAGCCTGGTTCACAAGACAGGATTGGAAGAAAAAGGCCAAAAACAAAGGCCGAAACCTCCGTCTGGTCGTGGACAATGAGAAGAAATCGGACAAGCCCCCAAAATATTGGAATTAACCCGAAGGGCCTAAAACCGCCAACTACTGCGTTGTCGGGCTTGGGCCTTCACTCCGACGTACTTTGAGTACGCCTCCGTTTCGGCCCAAACCCTCCGCCTTGCATTTGGCGCCTTTAGACCCTTCTAGTTTTTACTGCTTCGAGCGTTCTGTTAAAACGGGGGCTGGACATTTTTTTGGGGGTTGGGTATAAAAATAGCGTTTATATATTTAATAAGGAGCTTGCGATGTCTTTGTCTGAGGCAAATAAGAATTTGAAATGGGATACTAGAATGACTGAAGCAAAAGTTAATTCTGGTGAGCTTAAAAAAGAAGAATTGAACAAGCACCTTGAGCAGCTTCCTGATCTTGCACACAACGTAGAGAAATTCACGATCGACGGTAAAAACTCTTCTGCTGAAGACAACCACTAAGATCTAAATTGAATTTTCAGTTTAAATAAAAAAAGCAGCCTTTGGCTGCTTTTTTTATTTAAGCATATGTCGTTGCTAATTAGTTCGGAGCGTTTTGGTTGGCTTGTGCAGCCATGGAGTTTTCACGAGCAATAGCAGCGGAGACTTCTTTTTGGTTAAATGGAGCCCACTCTTCGCGGATGATTTTATATGTCTCACCAGATTTGATCGCGTAGATCGTTTTCACACCGTAGTCGACGTGCTTATCTGATTCATATCTTTGTAGCGTCTTCACCAACAATTGATCGTTGTGTTGAACAATGTAAGGTTGTGACAAGTGAACTTTGATAAACTCGTATTGTTTCTTCAAGTTCGCTTTGTGTGATTTCCAAGAAGTGAAGTTAAAGCCTGGAGCTTTAAAGTCTGCATCGTAGAAGCTCATGTACTTATCGATATCTTGAGCTTCCCAAGCTTGGCGCCAGCCTTCAACGAACGTATTCAATTCAACTCTGCGTTTTTCGTGATCTTCTTTAGAAAGATAGTTCACGTGATCGAAAATCAAGATAGGTGTTTCGCGAAGCTTAACATAGTCCGCAAGCTTCTTGATCACTTCGTTACGAACCACAACACAGCCACGAGAACCGCGAGTCAAAGCAACTGAGTCGGGTATCGCGTGCAACCAAATACCAGAACCCGTTTTGTTTTCGCGTTTATCGAAAAGGTTCGGGTAGTTTGTTGTGAAAGCCAGGTTGCCGTAAAGATTGAAAGGGATTTCTGGTTGAGTCAGGCGCTTTTCAAGGAAGTAGATACCTTCGGGAGTTCTGGCATCGTCACGCTTGGTTTTGTTGCCACCGTTTTTACCGATGTCTGCTGGGAACTCATCTACTTTTTTAATTTTTTCGCCATTGCGCTCAAATACTGTCAGCTTGCGTTTGTCTTTATCTACCAAGAAGACGAACTTAGAAAATGCTTCAGTCTCTGAAATTTGAAGAAGTGGCGCGGGCAGCAAATCAACTGATGTCTCAGTTTGAGAAGACGCCACGTCCTTTTGCTCTGCAATTGCAGGCAAGCACGATAGTAAAATTAAGCATCCAGAGAGGAAAATTCTCATAGTACCATTATGTCGGAAGACTGTAGGAAAATGTCAAGTCTCAGACCCTCATTGTCTATAGCTTAGACATTTTCTGTGAAAATCCCTAGGAAAAAAAGCAGACTTAGATGTTAAGACCTAGGTTTGTTGCTCCGATACCTTTCCTGTAGGTGAGGTTGAAATGTCTGAATCGAATGAACAAACAGCTGCCGCAAAACCCAAGAATACAGGAATGATATTGCAGATAGCATTTGCGGTGATCAATCTTGCTGTTATGGGGGGCGGAGCCTACATGGTTTATGCTTCAACAATGGGGTGGGAAAGTCCTAAGATTACCGAAGAGCAAGTTCAGCGTGAAATTGCGTCCACTTCTGGTGAGGCTGAACTCGCACCAATGGTCTATACCATGGATAAGTTCACAGTGAATCTGGGCGGGGAACCAAAGAGAACAATCCGTCTTGAGGTAAACTTGCAGATGTTGGGTAAAGATGGCTTTGAAGAAGTGATGGAGCCAGAGAACCGCGCCAAGGCCCGTGACAAAATCGTGCATATCCTTAACGAACAAGTCTTCAACGATCTAGAGAGCATCCAAGGCAAACTTTTCCTTAAAGACAAAATTGCTATGGAAGTAAACGGCATCCTGCACAAGGGTGTAGTTAAAGACGTTTTCTTCTCGGACTTCGTTGTCCAATAGCTCCGCCGTCGCCCTTCGGGTTATGGCGTGACAGGCCCGTGTTGCTTTACATACCAAGGTAGTGTTTGCCTTAAGTCTTAAATGACCGCAAATCGTTGTCATCCCTGGGCCGCCAGCCCAAACTAGAGCTTATTGAAATCACACTAAAGAAAGAAGCAACCATGAAACGGATTTCTCAATTGCTCTTCGGGCTGTGCCTTGTCGGCACGACGTCGTACGCCGTGGAACCAATTCCTCCAAAATCGAAACCTGAAGCACCTATCGGCGCAATTAAAGGTTGGTCGCAAAAGGCAGATCTTAAGATCGACTTGCCCGTTACAAAATTCACTTTGAAAAACGGATTGACCGTACTTTTGCTCGAAGATCGCTCGGTGCCGATGGTGAGTTATCATACGTGGTACCGCGTGGGATCCCGTGATGAGTTCCCAGGTGTGACAGGTGCAGCGCACATGCTTGAACATATGATGTTCAAGGGGGCTAAGAAGTACGACGGAAAATCATTCGATCGTATTTTCCATGAGAACGGCATCACGAACAATGCTTTTACAACCAATGACTACACAGGTTTCTATGAGAACCTTCCAAGCGACAAGCTTGAATTGGTGATGGATATGGAAGTCGATCGCATGGCGTCTTTATCTTTGAAGGCGGAAGACCTGAAAAGTGAAAAAGAAGTCGTGAAGGAAGAACGTCGTTGGCGCGTCGACAACAACCCAATGGGTGTGGTGCGCGAGACGATGATGTCCACGGTGTTCAAAACCAATCCTTATCACTGGCCGGTGATTGGGTATATGAAAGACATCGCAAACTATGATGTGGAGAAATTGCGTTTCTTCTATAACACATTTTATGTGCCGAACAATGCGGTGCTAGTGTTGGTCGGCGATTTCGACACGGGCAAAGTGAAGTCTTTGATTGAGAAGTATTATGGGCAACTTGAATATCGCCCTCTGCCTCGCCGTAACTATCCACGTGAGCCAGAACAAAAAGTTCAAGAGAACGCAACAGTTCGTAAGGACGTTCAAAACAGTTCTTTCGTAGTTGCTTTCCAAAGCCCTCGCCAAGGGGATCCGGAAATGTACCCATTGGATCTTGCGGCAAATATCTTGGGGAATGGAACATCGAGCCGTCTTTACAAACGCCTCGTGTATCAAAAACAAGTCGCGACTTCTGCTTACGCATTTAATTTTGCGATGAAAGAGGGCGGAGTCTATGCGGTTGGCGTGAATATGAAGCCTGGTATCGATTATAAAGAGTCATTGGATGTGGTTTATAATGAGCTTTATAAAATGCGCACAGTGAAGGTGTCAGATTCAGAACTTGAGAAAGCTAAAACTCAAGTGATGAAAGATCTGGTTGATAGCTTGAAAACTATGGACGGCAAGGCGCGTGCTTTGGCTGTGAATGAGATCGTCACAGGAACTTATGAAAGCCTCTTCACGGATTTGGATAAATACCAAGCTGTGACTGCGGATGATATCAAAAAAGCTTCAGAGAAATTTACGAATCAAACTCAACGCTCCATCATCGTGCTCGAACCTAAAGGAAAAAAAGGAGCTGCAAATGAAAATGAATAAGCTCGTACAAACGTTGACTGTTCCCGTGGTCTGCATGTCTTTGATGGCATGCTCTAGCAGCTCTACAAAAAATACGGTACCGGTTCCGAATGGCTATGCGGCTCCGAAAGGCGGGTCTTTTAAGCTTCAACCATTTAAAGAAGTGGTGTTGGAAAACGGGCTAAAGGTTATCTATGTCCGTGACATGACTCTTCCACGCGTCAGCCTGACGATGTTGGTTAAAACGGGTAATATGCAAGAGCCAGAATCTTTGGCCGGCCTGAATGCGATGACGGCCTACTTGCTTGAACAAGGGACGCAAACTCGCGATGCGATGAAAATTGCGGATGAGTTTGGTCAAATGGGATCGGGTGTGGACGTGACTCCGGGCTCTGATGTGACAACAATCTATTCAGACTCATTGACGTCGTCTCAGGGCAAACTTTTGGAAGTGTATTCTGATCTAGTGATGAATCCGGCATTTAAAGATGTTGAGATCAACAGAATGCGTTCGCAAATGGTGGCAGGGTTAAAGAAGAAAATCGACAATCCTTCATCGTACGCCGATGAGCAAATGGATAAATTCCTTTTTGGTGAGCATCCTTATGGACGTGATGTGAATGGCACGATGGAAGGTTTACGTGATTTACGTAAGCAAGACATCATCAAGCATTATCTGACGTTCTATCGCCCAAATAACTCCACCTTGGCGGTTGTAGGGCAGTTTGACGAGGCCTTTGAAAAGCAAGTGCAAGAGATCTTCGGTAAATGGACGAAGCGTACAATCCCGACGGTGACTTCGGTGGCTCCTCCGGTAATTGATGGTTTGAAAGTGAAGTTGATCGTGAAGAAGGGTTTGCAACAAACGCAGATCCGCGTCTCTCAATTGGGTATTGAGCGTAAAGATGCTGACTTTATTCCACTTCGTCTTTCAAATGAAGTCTTGGGTGGGAGTTTCGGCAGCCGTTTGAACCAAAAAGTGCGCGATGACTTGGGCTTGACGTATTCGATCTATTCCAACTTCGATGTGCGTAAAGAGCGTGGAAGTTTTGATATCTCGACATTTACAAAAAATGAAACAGCAGCAAAAGCTTTAGATGAGACTTTGAAGGTTTTGACGAATTTCGCGGATAACGGGGCAACAGAGCAGGAAGTTGTTGCGGCTCGTAATCAGTTGATTGGGCAGTTCCCTCGGGCCATTGAAACTGCGGACCGCCTGGCTTACAACTTGTTGGTGCTTGATTTCTACGGCATCTCTTATGATTATTTGACGGACTATATTTCGAACGTAAATAAGATTAAGCAGAAAGATTCGAACGCCGCAGTTAAGCGCCACATTGATCCAAAGAATTTCAAAGTGGTGATTTACGGAAACGAATCCATCGTTCCGCAATTCAAAGCTTACAATCCAGAAGTTGTTCGTCCTTAAAAATACGGATGCAATTCAGGAAATGAAAAAGCCAGCTAAAGCTGGCTTTTTCATTTTATCACCCTTCGGTGCCAGGCACTTTTTGGGCCTGCACCGTGTTGAGTAAAAGGTGCTATACCCCTTAGCGTTTTTTCTTCTTAGCTCGGATAAAGATCAAAGCTCCGAGAGCGGCTAGCAGAAGAGCACCGAAGAGAAGCATGCTTTTGTTGCTGCCTTTTGCCGCGTCTGGATTGTCCTGGTACATATCAGCTGGCATTGCCGAACCGATCGGTGCGCCCAGCGTTTCAGAGCCAGGACGGATAGGACCAAGGTCTGGTTTTGACAAGAGGTTTTTCGAAGCGATCACTCGCAAGCTCATCACAGCTTTGAAGAAATCTTGGCTGTATTTAGTGTAGTACTGTTTGTGCGAGCTGAATGTCACAAGGATCGCGATTTTATCTTTGATCGTTGCAAGGTAGCGAGTGAAGTAGTTCGGAACTTCAGATCCCAAATGCATGGAATCCAACCAAACTTGGTCATTGATCGTTACGTTCTTAGCTTTATAGACCACTTTAGATTGTGCGGCACCGCCACCTTTAACCATTGTGGAGATAGGTGCGTTCAAGTGCGCTTCATAGAGAGGGAACGTATCTGTTGGACCCACTTCTTTAGCGGTAAGGATGATGATGGCTTCTTTAGACTCTTTGTTCTGTTCGCTACGGCAAACCCACTCAGTCTGTTCAAGATTGCATTTCCAAGTCTCTGGCATCTCGAATGCGATATAGGCATTACGAAAGACTTTTGCATGGGCGCTAAAACTGAGTAGAATAACGGCGAGTGGCGCGATAAAACGATACTTCATGCAGACCTCTTAGTTGAATGCTGTAAGTATAATAACAATTTCCCGCGGGATCAAAGCGCAAAGGAGAAAATCTCATGAAGAACCTCTATCAATTGACTACCTTTGTGACCGTCATCAGCGAGGGCAGCATGACAGCTGCAGCGGACAAGCTTTACCTTACTCAGCCAGCAGTGAGTCAGCAGATCAGAAACCTGGAGGAAGATCTAGGTGTTGAATTGTTGGTCCGTGGTGTTCGTCAAATCAAAGCAACTCCTCAAGGGGAGGTGTTATTTGATTACGCCAAAAAGATCATTCATCTGACTCAGCAAGCAGAGATCGCGATCAAATCTATTGGCAATCAAATGAAAGGACAATTGCGCATTGGAACGTTGAATTCCATCGGTTTGCATTTGATGAGCCCGATCGTAGGTCGTTTGATGCGACATAACCCTGATTTATCATTAAAGATCGATTACGAAGCCGGTGAAGACCTGATTAAGAATTTTAAAAAGTCGAACTACGACGTGATCATTCTTCCAGATACAAAAATCGAATTTTCAGAAGATCTTGAGAATGCAGAGCAGAAGTTCTTGGTTAAAGAAGAGATGTGGCTGGTGGGTTCGAGTAAAGATGAAAAGATGCCTCAACAGATC
>JAGIAF010000128.1 GCA_017745015.1 Bdellovibrio sp.
GAGACAGGCTCAGGACGATGCTTTTGATGCATTAGAAGAAGCTGTCAATGCTTCTTTGAAAGATACCAAAAGCACCGAACTGCAAGAGCAAATCTTAAAAGTCGCTTTGGTTCTTTTAAAGAAGGACCCGACTCAATTTGCGGGTGAAGTGATTTTGCCGTTTTATGAGAAAAATCGTAAAGGCTTCGAGGCTTCTCTAAAATCACTTTCAGAAGCTGACTCTTCTCTGATTTTGAAAGCTGTAAAAGCTGCTGCCAGAGAAAAAGCTCGCGGCAACGGCTAGCCTTCGCTGTTAATTTACATCCCTGACTTAGGACGCTGTTCATCTATTATTTGCCATTTTGAAGTGATCAAATAAGAGAGTGAATCACCGGAACTTCCTCTTATTTTGTTGCTCGCTTCTTGTCAGCTTCTGCACAACCAGTGCTATGGCGCAGAACCCAGTGACGGTCTCGACTCCTCAGCGAACTTTAAGAATCATGTTTATTGAAATACCACCATTCTACACCTCGGTTCAAGGGACTCCGTCAGGTTATGTCTATAAGATCGCGGTGAACGCTGTCAAAGCCGCAGGCTTTAAACCTGAGGCGCATATCGTTCCATTAAAACGCTTGGGTTTAGAAATTGCTGAGGGAAATGCGGATATTTGGGTGGGTCCCTCCACCTTCCCCGAATTTAAAAACAAAGCTTACATCGGCACCAAACCCGTAGCCCACCTCAAACTAGCGACATGGAGCTTCGGTCAAACCCTCGACATCAAAAATCTTGAAGATCTAAAAAAATACCGCATCGTCATTATCTACGGATATAACTATGGTGGCGTCGCCGACGAAATTAAGACCAAGGGATATAATTACATTGAAGCCAAGGACATGAATCAAGCTTATCGCCTGCTCTCAAACAAACGTGCCGACGTGCTGGTTAATTACACCAAGGTCGTTGAGCCCTGGCAAAAACAAAATCCTCGCAAGCGCTTGCGAGGATATGTTTTCAGAAGTGTCGAATGTAATATTGTCGTCTCTCGAAAAACTATGGACGCCATGGATGTCTTAAAACGCCTGGAAGCCGTAACTCCCGAAGACACCGACAGCACTGTGGGAGCTACTATCAATTAATGCCGCCAGCTATCGCTTTGTCAGAGGGAAAAATTGAACTCCCAACTGGTAGACTTCTGTGCATGGCCCTTCTGATGCAAAGGCTGCAATTTCATGAAGAGCAATATTCAAACGCTGTTTAACTTCCGCTACTTTAGAGGGCTCCACGGCCATCATAATTCCGGAAATCCAACGTTGAGAAAAGTCTTCGGCACTCGTTCGAGCGACCATTTCATCTATGGCCTTAATCATAAGTTGCTTATGAAAATTCCTAATCGCCTCATGGGACTTCAGCGTTGGAGTTCTTAGCAAACTTTCGGCTTTGACCAATCGTCCTTTTTCTTCAATCAAATATCCGGCAGAGGTCAAGAAGCTAAGGGCTTGGGTTACCTCCGCAATCTTAAGTCCTAAGCGTTTGGCAATCCACGCCACATCGGACCTGAAGTCGGTACATGTCGACAAATCCAGAATTGCAATGTGATACCAATGACGAAATAGATGAACATTGGTTAAATCCTGCTCCTGAAAACCACTCAAAAACTCCAATCCCGATTTACCAGACTGCTTTTGAATCTCGCGAGCTTGCTCCTCGGGAAGCTGTTTTAAGATAATCGCCCGACGAAGAATCCCCTCTGCGGTTTCATCCATACCCAGCTTCTCGGCAAGAAGACGCACTCGGGAAAGAGGAATACTTTTGCTCCCCTTCATCAGACCACTTAAAAACGACGGCGACATTTTCAAATCACGCGCTAACGCCCGAAGTGAATACGTCGGATGTTTCTTCTGCTTCTTCTGAAAAGCACTGGCGATAAGAAGATGTGGCTCAGAACTTTTATGTTTCATTTTCAACCAGGAGTCTGATGAAATTGACCCAAAACTGATGGACATAAGTTTCATTTTGAATTTGGAAAATGAGATGCGGGATCAGATAATTTCTTTGACCATTTTTGACGACGACATCCGTCGCAAGACTCACATAATCATGATATTCAATCTTTAAACCCAAAACCAACTTCACAAATTCCTGACGAGTCCATTTGCCCATTTTTGGATTCGCGGCTTTCGCTTTACTCCACATGCTTTCTGTCGACGTGAGTATAAGCAATGTGCGCTTTACATAGACGGCAGCATCGTTCCCGCCGCCCCCTGTGGACGTAACTCCTCCTGTGGCTTTCTCCAACACGCCCTGAACAAGGCTAGTGTCACAGGTATCTTTAACAATGTCTAAGGCCAGAGTGACTTGATAGTCCTCATCATCGACACCGAAATCACGAAGAGCTTCATGTAAAGACATCGCGGGAATGGTTTCACGCAATCGTTGAGAACTGGTCGTTGCCTGTAAGCTGAGCCCGTTAACCAAGACTGTCTTATTTTTGCGATCATGAATAGCCCACAAACGCCCTTTTCCAGAGGAATCGGTCACAAACATCGAATTACCAACAACCTGCCATTTTATTTTTTTAGTATTCTTGACCAAGTCCTTAAGATTAAGAGCCCCCACTTGTGAAACTCCGCAACGATCCAAAATACTCTGGGGGATATGGTTTGCCTGCATTTCAAAGGCTTGGGTCGCCGAGGTCTTGGCGTGGCTAAAAACAGCCATAAATAAGAATGAAAATATAATTAAGCTCTTCGGGATTTTCATAGCGACACATAACCTGCAACTGAGATGCCCATTTTATCTCCCTAATAGGCCCCTGGGCCCCTCTTCTGCGTCGAACATTTAGACAGATCGCTTTTTTCGTCAATGAATGAAGATTTTAACCGTTTACCTGGCAGGCGAACACTTCGTCGCCTCCGGTATCTGATTTTGAGCACTTTGCCTGTATAACCACTTCAACAAAAACCAAATATGGGTCTCGTTGAGAGCCCTCACACAAGGAGCATTAAATGAAATCACTGTTACTTTTAGTTCTAGTATCCATGGGATCGTTCAGTGCAATGGCAGAAGAGGCCTCGGCCTGCAATCGAGTGGTAGCCCCATTCCGCACTGAGGTTTTTAGAACAACAAAAGACTGCAACAAATTGAAGTCCACGAACACAGGACTCAGCGACGATTTCCCTGCCTATGTTATCGGGAAAATTACATGTGATGGAGAGAGCTACTCTGTTATTCAAACGGTAGCTCCAGGTTATGATGGGACTGGCGTTTACACAGTTAAAACCAAAGATTTGATCAAGTAGATGAGTTAGTTAGACAAAGCTCCCAAGACACTGACGGTGTGTTGGGAGCCACGATCCGTTAAACGGTCGCGATCTTAATGAATGAATCCACTTCTAAAGAAGCGCCCCCTACCAAGAAGCCACTCACGTGAGCTTGCTTGATCAACTCGCCAGCATTGTCTGGTTTCACCGAGCCACCGTAAAGAATCGGCGCTGTGAATCCCAATTTAGTTAAAATAGAATGAACATCCGTGTGAGTCTCTGCAACTTGTGCTGGAGTCGCCACTTTACCCGTTCCGATCGCCCATACGGGCTCGTATGCCACAACGATAGGTTTTGATTTATCAGCCTTCGCAAGCCCCAAGTGCAATTGTGTTTCTAGCACACGGAACGTGTGAGTCGCTTCACGCTCTGCCAAAGTCTCCCCGATGCATAACATAGGAGTCAGACCCAATGATTGAACAAAAGCCACTTTATCCGCGATCAACGCATCCGTTTCACCAAAGATCGCACGACGCTCACTGTGACCAATCAAAATATAAGTTCCGCCGATTTCTTTCACCACTTGCGCAGAGTTCTCACCAGTGAAAGCGCCTTGCGCCTGCACATAACAATTCTGAGAACCAATTTTGATCGCTGAACCTTTAGTCGTTTCAACCGCAGCTTCCAAAGAAATCGCCGAAGGGAAAAACACCACCTCACCAGTAGCCTGTCCCACTACTTCCTTAAACTTAGAAAAGAAAGAACGAGTCTCAGCCGGAGTTTTAAAAAGTTTCCAATTAGCCGCAAAAATCTTTTTCATAATTAATTCCTTATGTATTCAAAAAAAACGGGCCCAAGGGGCCCAGTTTTTTCGGCGAAGCCACAAACAAGAAACCTGTTCTAGAGGACGCTAAAGCGTGAGTGTAATCGAGGCGCAAGGAGGAAGGCGTACTACTAGTACGCCGACGACGCGGCAACGAAGAGTACGCTCACGATCTAGCGTACTTTTGTGCGCAGGATTTCCAGGCCTGGCAACTTATCCCCTTGAAGGTATTCAAGGCTCGCACCGCCACCTGTAGAAATGTGGGTCATCTGAGCCGCGAAGCCCGAAGCTTCTGCTGCTGCAGCCGAATCACCACCACCTACGATTTTGATCGCATTGCTTTCAGCAATTGCTTTCGCTACGCCGAAAGTCCCTTTCGCAAACGCTGGATTTTCAAAAACACCCATCGGGCCATTCCAGAAAATCGTGCCTGCTTCTTTCAAAGCGGCCGAATAGTTGCGCAAAGTTTGAGGACCAATATCCAAAGCCATTTCACCGTCTGGAATAACAACGTCTTTTGTCGTGTGTGCATTTGCCACGTCACCAAAAGATTTCGTAGCTACGTGATCCACTGGCAAAAGGATTGTTTTGTCGCGAGCCGCGATACGCTCGATCATCTCTTTGCAATAACGAACTTTATCAGTTTCTACCAAAGAGTTACCCACTGATACGCCTTGAGCTTTCAAGAACGTGTAAGCCATGGCACCACCGATGATGAAACCGTCAACGATGTCCATCAACTTTTCGATCACTGGCATCTTATCAGAAACCTTCGCACCACCCATCACAGCGATGTAGGGGCGTTTTGGGTTCTGAAGCAACGAATCCAACATGTTGATTTCTTTTTCGATCAAGAAACCAATGCCTTTTTCTTTCATTACTGAAGGCAAAGCGTGGATCGTGGCATGTGCACGGTGAGAAGCACCGAAAGCGTCGTTGATGTAAATCTCTGCGTAGTTTGCGATTTTTTGCGCGAACTCGATAGAGTCTTTAGTCTCACCTGCTTCAAAACGAACGTTTTCAAGAAGGATCAACTGATTCTTTTTCAAAGATGGAAGCAAGTGAACGGGAGCATCGGAGTCTGGTTCTTCAACCAAGATCACCTCAGCATTCAAAAGCTCTTGAAGACGTTTTGCTACCGGCTCCAAAGAGAACTCTTTGTCGTCTTTAGCTTTAGGACGACCCAAGTGCGAAGCCATTACGATCTTTGCACCTTTTTCCATGCAATATTGAATTGTCGGCAAAGACGCTGTGATACGGTTCTCGTCAGTGATTTTGCCGTTTTCCATCGGAACGTTCAGATCCAAACGAAGGAAGACGACTTTGCCTTCCAAGTTGAAATCACGAACGGTTTTAATACCTTTAAGACCTGCCGCCGCCATGGACTAGAGACCTTTCGCAGCCATGTGTTTAAGAACGTCAACCATACGGTTCGAGAAACCCGTTTCGTTGTCGTACCAAGAAAGAACTTTCACCATGCGAGGACCCACAACCATTGTTGTTGCAAGATCTACGATAGAAGAGTGTTTGTTACCGTTGAAATCAACAGAAACAAGTTCGTTCTTTTCGCAAGCTAAGATGCCTTTAAGAGGACCATTCGCTGCTGCGATCAACGCTTCGTTAACTGCTTCTTTAGTTACATCTGTTTTTGCAGTGAATGTGAAATCCACCAAAGAAACATTCGGAGTTGGGACGCGAACAGAGATACCGTCGATTTTGCCTTTAAGTTCTGGCAAGACCAAACCTACGTTTTTCGCAGCACCTGTAGTCGTTGGGATCATGCTAACTGCAGCAGCACGAGCGCGGCGCATGTCAGAGTGAGGAGCGTCCAAGATTTTTTGGTCGTTCGTGTAAGAGTGAACCGTCATCATTGTGCCGTGCTCTACGCCGAATTTTTCGTTCAATACTTTGGCAAGAGGCGCCAAGCAGTTTGTCGTGCAAGATGCATTTGAAACTACGTGGTGAGTTTTAGGATCGTAGGCTTCATGGTTGATGCCGTAAACCATCGTGATGTCAGCACCTTTTTCAGCAGGGCCGGAAACCAAAACGCGTTTTGCGCCACCTTCGATGTGCTTCATGAAGTCCTCTTTGTTTTTGAATGCGCCTGTGCACTCAACAACAACGTCTACGCCCAAATCTTTCCAAGGAATTTCAGCTGGGTTGCGGTGTTTAGAAACTGCGATTTTCTTACCGTTTACGATCATGTTGTGACCGTCTACAGATACGTCACCGTTGAAGATGCCGTGAGCAGAGTCGTACTTCAAAAGATGAGCATTACCTTCAATGCTGTCCAAAGAATTGATAGCCACGATATCAAACTGCTCATGAGCTGCTCTGAAGAATACGCGACCGATACGTCCAAAACCATTAATACCAACACGAAGTTTTGCCATTGAATGTGCTCCTTTTTAAAAACCCATTCAATATGGTCCTTTGAACGCTAAAAAGCCAGTCTAGACACTCTGTTCTAGACTGGCTTTCTTTTGGCTTACAATAAGGGTTTCCAGGAAGTCCTTAGTAGCGAGAAACGTTCAACGAAGGGTAACCGTCCATGGACATCACTCTGACCAACACGTCAGCATAACCTCCCATAGATTCCATGCGCAGATCGATCGTCGTCACGCGGTCACGGATGTTGAGGTTTTCAGAGCCCAAACGGTCTCCGGCGTACAGTGTGCCCGTGCCTTGGAACTGACGAACTGGGAATTGACGGCCTGAAGCTGTATAGACCATCGCATCATGAACACGCACACCAGCTGTCAAAGCACGAACCTCAAGTTGCTCAATCGCAATTGGATTGTTCAAAGTCACACGGATCCACTCGCCGCCTGTTCTGCGAGTCACGCTAGAAACTTGAACAGAAGCTTCTTCGTATCTTTGCACAGGAGGAGGTGGTGGATAGTTTGGACGCTCTGGACGGCCGTAACCATCACCTGGGCGTGGGCCTGGAGCTGGGCGGCTTGGTGGACGACCGTAGTCATCGCGACGACCCCATTGAACTTCACTTTGACGGCTTTCATACCAAGAACCATCTCTGCTTTGACAAGCGATACCGCGATTTGTTTCTACGCGGTCTTGAAGATAGATCGAGCTTTCGTACTCACGGCAGTATTCACCCGTGCGTGCGTTGTAACCTTCGCGAGTTGATGTGAAACGACCGCGAGCTCCGGTGCGAGATCCATAGTTACGACCATCCCAGTCGCAGTTCTGATTCATACCACCCTCAAGAGAGCGACGTTGAGCTTCTTCCAAAGCACGACGGTCTGAATTGTCCATCTCACGACCCAAGCGATTGCCTATCAAAGACCCTGCAACCGCACCGATGATGATCGCCGCTTTATTGCCGTTACCTTTACCAACGCCAGAACCAACTACACCACCGATCACGCCACCGATGATAGTACCGATGTCGGACTTATCTGCGTGCGCAACGCTTGCAGTCTGAAGGATTGAAGTGAACACAAGTGAACCGATGATAAATTGTTTTTTCATGTGGTTGCCTTTCGCAATGATTGATGACGAAAGAACACTAATCCAAACTTTGTGCCAAGAAAAATGGAGCCATTTAGGCTCCATTTCAGCAACTTAAAGTAAGCATTGATAACTGCTAGATTACGTAGAGAAGCAGACAAAGATACTGACACGCACTGCCACCAAGAACGAACATGTGCCAGATTCCGTGACCGTGCTTGATTTTCCCATCGAACAGGAAGAATCCGAAGCCCACGGCATAAGACAAAAAACCCAGCATGATCAGAGCAAAACCTTGGGGCGGTACAGCATGAAAGAGATGGTTGAGAACTGGCACCACTGTGGCACTCATGGTGAGGTAGATAATATTCGGGACAATACGATGTCCGCGAGGTTCAAAAATAAGCTCAACCAAAATTCCCACGGCCGCAAGCGACCACACTACTGCCAACACCGAATAACCTGGAAAACCGCGAATCGCCAAAATCATATAAGGCGTGTAATTCCCTGCGATCTTAAAATAAATGCCGATGTAATCGAGTTTTTGAAAGAAGGCCTTCTGAGGACCGCGTTCGGCACTGTGATACAAGACTGAAAGCACATAAATCAGCACCGTAGAAACGCCATAAATTAAGCACGTGAGGATACGAGAAACATCGTGCTTCTCTACTGCCAAGTAAAGCAGCAAAGCTACGCCACAGGCCGCAAGCAACCCGCCGATCAAATGACTGACCGTATTGAATTTCTCTCCGTCTTGAATCGCGATTTTTACTTGCACAACATTAAGTTAATTGCCGCACCCCGCAAGCGCAAGAGTTTCAATTATATTTAGACCATAATTTCGATTTCAGTTGCCACCACGGCGCGGTTCGATAGATTCCGCCCTATGAAGAGCTGTTCCCTTTTAATCACACTTTTGCTGACTTTGAGCGCGTGCCAACCGGCGCCGCAAAACGCAGTGGGCACTGATGATTCCGCAGCGGTGATCGGAGGACAACCGATACAAAAAAGGAACACTTTAGCTGCTCGAAGCGTGGTTCTTTTAGAACTTTTGGACGCTGACGGATTCTCGCCGACATTTTGTACAGCCACTTTGGTGGGGCCGAATACAATTCTGACCGCGGCCCATTGCTTTGATAAAAAGTTGATCAAATCCTTCGTGAGCTTCCGAGTCGTCTTCGCAAACTCAATCAGTGACTCCTTGATCGGCTCCAAACCTGCGGAAATTCGTGCCGGGGTATTCTATAAAAACCATCCCGAGTATAATTCTACAGGCGAATACGATCACGACATTGCCGTGGGAATTTTCAAAGGCAGCATTCCTTCAGGCTTTGCGATCATGGCCATGGACACAGATAAAATTGCGAACTATGGCGGTAAAAATCTTTATGTCTATGGCTATGGAAAAAGTCGTAACTACACAGGCAAACTGAACGAAGATTTGCGCGCCCATACGGGAGTTTTAAATCGCGGGGTTTTAAAAGTAACCCCCTCCTACACTCAGCATGAAGATCGCTACTTAATCGTTCCAGAATCCCAAGCACACATCTGCCAAGGCGATTCCGGTGGTCCACAATTCTATCAAAGCGGCGAAGTTCTAAAAATCGTCGGCGTCACTTCAGCCAACATGGGCCCAGTTCTGCCAAACGGCCGTCAAAGCTGTACCGCCTGGTCGCAAGCAACCAAAGTCGCCCCATTCTACACCTGGATCAAATCCATCGAGAAAAAAGTCCTCCAATAGCAGCTTCGGTGCCTGGCACTTTTTTGGTACACGGCGAGTCGCAAAAAAAGAAGCAGGCACCTTTTCCGAGGTAC
>JAGIAF010000129.1 GCA_017745015.1 Bdellovibrio sp.
CAGCGATGCGCCCTTTTTCTTCTGTTTGCGGACGATTGATTTCATAGCTTAAAAGTTCGGCATCTTTTATGACGCCATTTTCCGTAACAACGGTCTTGCCATCCAAACTTTTAAATTCTGTTTGAACCTGTGTTGAATCCCCTAGGGGGACTACACTCAAATCAAGCGTATAGAGTTTCACAGATTGCTTTGAGTTCAGATCATAAAGCGTCCCTGTAACCTTCTCTTGCGCACTTAAAACCAGAGGCAACGTCAGAACTGCAAGAAAACTAATTATATTTCGCACAACATCCCCTTTCAGATAGAACTTGACCATTTTCAATGCAAATTTTAATTTCACGTCCCTGCACCTAAAGGATCTTAGAGCATGAACAAAGCCCAGCTGATCGAAATCGTAGCGGAACGTACCAAATCTACTAAATCACAGTCTGAGCACATTCTGGATGCCACTCTGAAGGTCATTCAAGAAGCTCTCAAAAAAGGCGACGAAGTAAAACTTGTGGGCTTTGGCACATTCTCAAAAACCACTCGCAAACCTCGCCAAGGACGCAATCCCAAAACCGGTGAAACGGTTAAGATTCCGAGCGCCCATGTTCCTCGCTTCAAGCCAGGAAAAGACCTCAAGGATGCGCTAAACTAAGCTGCTTAGAACTGATCGAACTGTAAAATTCAGGACGATCTTTCAACTGACACCAGCCGCTCAGTCCCGCTTTCCATGCGTACTGATAGGGTGACAACGTGCCTGCCTGCAACTTCGCAAGAATATCTGAAATTGAAAAGGGCCCCTCTTGTAAAGCTGGCGCACCCTCTTGTTCCACTAAAACAACCCATTCCCGAACAGTCCCATCGAACTCTTGACCGGGGATGTACATTTGCTCTGCGGGAAAAAGAGACGCTTCAAACACACCCCACTCACTCGCTGCTCTCCAATGATCACCTTGACTCTCATCACAGATCAAAGCTTGTGGGCCTACTTCGCCCGCATGGACAAGAGCTCTCATCTCTTCAAGAGTGAAAGGCCCCATGGGTTTGAGATTCACACTCCGATACCAAGTCTTTTTCATAGCTTCTCCTTCTTACTGTGAAAAGGTGTCGGCAAAGATTCAACAACCTCAAGAATTCCATAATAAGCGACATCAAAATTTTCATTTTCCAAGGGCTTCTTAAAAAATGAAACCAAAGAGGTGGTGGACACAAGTTTCTTCTGATAGCCCCCGAAAAGCCTCTCCCCCATCATCCCACCTAACAAAGTCGCTGCCACCATATAGCTGCTGCGCTTGCGGGGTTTTGCCAAAAGGCGATGATTGGGAACCCCCGTTATCACCATCAACTCATGCATCTTTTGCGCAAGAGCGAGCTGCAAGGCCTCTTTACCTGTCTCCTCTGGGTTGCGATGCGCCAGACTTGCCTTAATGTCGGCAATTGTGTCCGTCTTACGCTTAAGATTGATCATCTTCGAGCCAAAGTACGCCACAGCTTCTAGCCAAATCCATCGCAGGAAATCCCGAGGCATTTCGCTGAAGAACTTCTGACTTTCAGAAAGCTGTGCATGAACATACTGCATTGCCAAAGAAGCCGCGTGATTTACAGTTCCGCGAGCTAAATAGGCCGCACTGATCTCGGGCAGATAAAACGAATTCTCATCCGCAATAAGACTTTGAATCCAAGCCTGTTGTTTTTGATCATAACACTCACGGACCTGACTCCAGAACGAAGAATCATGGGCAGTGTAAACGGAAAGATTCGCCAAAGAAACTTTCACACCCAACTCTTCAGCCATGATGCTGACATAGCGACCGACGTGATCCGTGTAATCCAAGGGCTCAAAATCAGAATCCTCATCATCATCGAAATCGTCATCATCTTGGTCATCAAACTCTATACGCATCAAACCTTCATCATAGGCTTGCTCTAAATACATAAGATAGTTCTGCCATTTTACCCATGGCGGAACACTCATCAAACAGAAGGCGTTGCGCGACAGACGAATGAGCTCCGTACCACCCTCCTCACCTCGCTGCAAAAGTTGAAAGTAAATTTTCTCTGCATTTTGAAAAATACGCAGAATCCTCTTAGAAAAAGGTGCGCCAAGATTTTTTACGATTTCAGCCGGGATATGTTCACCCGCCAAATGCAAATCTCCGTACACGACGAAAATTAAACTTTCAGGGTGGGTCTTTACAATTTCAGCAATTTTCTTTCCCGCAAAAACATCACGGGACTTCAGGGTCGTTGCACTGCGCTTTTTGAAAGCCTTATTTAATCCATATACCGGCAATTTATTCTTTTGCGCGAAACGAAGTAAAGGACGATAGTGCTCCCATGGAAAGCCCCAACGAGTTTCCCACTGAATAGCCTTTAAAAAGTCCTTTTCAGACATTTTTCCGGAAATGTACTTATCAATCTTGTCTTGATCGGCTGCCTCGAAAAATTCCACCGCCAAGACCGTCTTGCGGGCTTTGGGAATATTTCTTAATACGCGCTGTTGCGCTTTTTGCGATTGATGAAGGGCGTGAAAATCCCCCATGAGAACCACTTGAGAATCCTCAATTTGAGACCACAGCTCTTTTTGCGAGGTTGCCTGCCATTTTTTTGAAAATTCGGACTGATAGACCTTGTGATAGCGCATCAACTCAGGGGTATCTTCCCCCAGCCGGTGACGAACTTGTTTCTCCATCTGAAGATAGAGGTCTTTTCGAATTCGGATCCACTTCTGTAAGTCGTTCAAAGCTGTCTTCCTTGATAGCCCTTCGATTTTTACATAATTTTCATTGATTTCAAACACGAATTTGAGCTTGAATTGAAGTCATGAAAAACACAGCTAGCAAAAACGCCTTTCTTCTTGTCGCGATCCTTTCCACGCTTGTTGCCATCGGAGTGCATATTTACCTGACGCAACATTTCTATGCGGTTAAATTCGGAACCCTGGAAGGCAGCTCCGTTTGTAATATCAATGCCACATTCAACTGCGACACTGTGACTGCCAGCAAATTCTCTTCATTCCTTGGCATCCCCATGGCGATGTGGGGTGTAGCAACAAATTTGATCCTTCTTTTCCTTTTGTGCATCACTCGCTGGAACTTGGTACAAGATCGCAGCCAAACTTCACGCTACGCTTTTATCGTTGCCGGCCTTACAGTCCTGGGCTCCATCATCATGGGTGGCATTTCAATGTTTGCCATGACGGCCTATTGCATCTTCTGTATTTCAACGTATGTTCTATCTCTTATCGGATTCTTCGGCGCATGGAAGGGCGCTGACGACGTCAGCATTTCCAATATTAAGAATGACATCCAAGATTCTTTTGTCACTGAAAGATGGTTCCTGGGCTCCCTCATTGCGATCCCCGTTTTCGCCTTCTTAGCAAACTTCATGTACACAGAAAGCCATGGCTACGGCGAGATGGAAAAAATCGCAAAGCAAAATGTGGCTTACTGGGCCTCTTCTCCTGAACAAAAGTTCACTGAAAACGGCTTGATCCTACAAAAAGGCTCTGAGACGGCAGTTATGACAATTGTGGAGTTCGCGGACTTCCTTTGCCCACACTGTAAACATGCAGCACCAAGCTTGCACACATTCACAAATAATCACCCTGACGTGAAATTAATTTTCAAGCCGTGGCCAATTGATGGCACTTGCAACGAAGCTGTTCAAGGCGGTGGCGACGGACTTCGCTGCGCTCTTGCAACGTCTGTAATTTGCTCTGAAAAGTTGGACAAAAAAGGCTGGGTGGCCCACGACTATATCTTTGAGAACCAAGAGAACATCTTTGCATCCCCTTCACTCGACAAACACCTGGAAGGAGTTGCTAAAGTAACTGGTATTTCCCTGGAAGACCTCAACAAATGCTTGAAGGACCCTGCGACTGCAGAATTGATCCGCAGCATGGCCAAAGAGGGTGCCGAAGCGAAAATCCAAGGCACTCCTACAGTGTTTGTTAACGGCAGACTTCTGAACGGCGGACAAATGATTCCGATTCTTGAAGAAACCTACAAGACTTTGAAGAAATAAAAATCTCTTTGAAATTTTAGAAATAAAAAAACCACCTTCTTGGGTGGTTTTTTATTAGAGACCCACAACCTGTGCGAGCCAATTCGCCAGTCGCCCGAAAGCTTCATCGAAAACCACAAAGCTCGTATGGGCCAAGCCATTAACAATATCCAACCAGAACGCCAAGATCACCACACCCAAGCCGCCAAGCCACAAAGCTCGTACAACATAGATTGTTGAACGCGCATCTTGAATACGCAAATCACCTTGGATTTTCTCAACAGTTTTAAGGATATACTGAAGCTCCTTAAAGTGCTCTTTAAATTTCTCGCGCAACTCTTGCTGCTTAGCGCGAGTTAAAGAACTAATTCCAGGAAAACCACGTTTCGCCTTAATTGCATATATAAGATCTACCGAGTGGTGAATATAACGTGTGATTTTAGTTTTAAAATTAGGATAATCCGACGGAGCTTCCAAGAAGTCTTTCAACTCTTCAATGGCTTTATCATAACGTTCATCCAAAACCCAGGTCAGGATTTTATAACGTAAAGACTCGGGACGACCCAAATCCGAGCGATCCACCCCCACATCAAAGAAGGCGGATTCTTCCTTTTTTTTCGTTTCTTCAGCGACCGCAACGGCCTCTTTTAATACTGGAACTGCCATACCAAAGACTTTTCGGAACAATTGCCTCAACTATTAAGCATTTATCACTATCCAAAGGTCCAGGTCTTAAGCCTTAGGTTTGACGAGACCGTCTCGGATTGAGAAACTAGATCAAGGGCGACCTAGACTTCATGGAGGAGGGCTATGGACACCGAACAATTCCAGAGCGCGAAACTAGCACATTTAGATTTTGATTCTGACAAGCAACAACAGCAAGTCAGCCAAATCCCATTACCTGATGAGCTCCCAAAAAGAGCCGATCTCAGTCATTTACCAAAAGAGATTTTGAAGTCTTCCACCGTCGAGAATCTTATTTCTCAAAATGAAGATCTCATGGCTCGTTTGAAAGTGGCCCTACGCCGTCTCTCATTGTTAGAGACTGAAAACCAAAGAATGAGCGAGGAAGCGAACAAGATTCGCCTGGCTCAATCTTCTATCACTGATCAAATCTTGGTTTGGCGTGAAAAAGACAATCTTTGGAAACACAAAGTGGATCAGATGGAGCGCGAACGCGAAGTCCAACTCGAAAAAGTGCGTGCGCTTGAAGAAAAAGCCCGCAACATGACGGGAGAGCTGGCTCGCCATCAAAAGTATCACGATCGCATCAAGACCCAAGTGAAGCCTTACATCACGCAGTTGAAAGAGTTCTCGGCAACTCAAGAACTGCGTGTGACGGAACTTGAAGCCGATGTGAATCGCAAAGAAGCGCTTTTGCGCGACTTGCGCCATCAAATTATCGAGGTCACAAAAAATTCAAAATACCAAGTCGAAGCTTCCGAGAAAAAAGCTCAAGAAATGGTTCAATTCTATGAAGACCAATTTGAGAGCATGAAGCGCGAACTTATTGTTCTCCACCAAGCTCAAGAAGATCTTGAAGTTAAGACTCTAAAGCTGCATTCGGCTTTGGAGCGCCAAGACACGTTAGAAAACGAATTGGTTGTCGTTCGTCGCAGCAAAGAAGAACTTCGCGACCGTTTGGAACAAGAAATCAACAAACAACAAGAACGCATGACTGAACTTACGCGTCAGAATCAAAAACTGGGCGTAGAACATGCCGATCTGCAGATCCGCGTGGTGGAAGATCAAGAGACGATTCAACGTCTTGAGAGAGAAAACCGCCAGTATTTTGAGCAACTGGAAAGCCTCAGATACATGTGGAATGCGAAGAATGAAGAAAATGAAAAACTCAAGGTCGCAGCCTCTGCTTTAGAGAGATTAAACCTTGAGCTTAGTCAGAAATTGAACGAAATCCGTAAAGAAGGCCTCTAGAAACTTTGTAGAGCGCCTTCTACATTCTCATGCACTTCCAGTGCAGCACATTCAGAAAAACTTAAAAGACGTTGAAAATCCGGGTTCAACCCCGCGATTTTCGCGTTCAATTTCTTTGCCGCATTGAGTTCATTCAACACACCAAAGAAGGACTGGATGCCCGAAGAGCCTACGAAGTTAAGATTTTTCATGCAAAAAACCACTTTTCTATCCGAAAAATTCGAAAGCACAGCTGATTTAAACATCTGCGTTTTTTCGATTTCGATGCGACCGCTCAATGATACGATAGTGATATCCCCGTCGAGAACGAGTTTTACTTCCATGAATGACCCTTTCTTCCTAAAAACTTAAAATGACATGCCTCTTCTTAACGGCTTTCTAGCCACTTTCTTCGAGTCCAAAAAGAGGCCAGAAAAGATTCATTTCAAGCTCGACAAAGGGTTAGTCTTGTCTCTACAATTCTTTGGTGCTTCAACGCTGGTTCATCTTGTTTTTATTGGTCGTACTGACTCTAACGTCGGGTACGTCGGCTTTAGCTGCCGCAGCTAAAATTCAAGGCATTTTGCTCAATGCTGATGATATGTTTCGTGATAACGAAAAAGACACCATTGAACTTCAAGGCAACGTCCAGATCGTCTATCAGGGACAACACATCAAGGCCGATAAAGCTATTGTCTATCTAAGAACTCGTCGTGCAGAACTCGTTGGCAACGTTGAAATCAGCGACACCAAAAGCACCATCGTCGGCGACCAAGTCAGCCTTGATTACGAAAATAACACCGGTCTTATTCACAATGGTTTTGTCTCGTCAGGTCCAGTAACCTTTTCGGGAAGTTTGCTGGAAAAAACTGGCGACTCTGAATTCATCGTCAGCACGGCCGATTATACCACTTGTACAAACTGCCCGGCTTCTTGGAGTTTCTCCGGATCCACAGTGCGTGCCGAAATGGGCGGATACGCTTACATCAAAAATGCGATCTTGAGAGTCTCCGATGTCCCCGTCTTCTGGCTTCCGTACCTAGTTGTCCCCCTCAAGAGCGACCGCCAATCCGGCGTACTCACTCCAGGCTTCGAAGTTTCCAAAGATGGTGGTTTCACTTTCTACATCCCCTACTTCTGGGCCATTTCACGCAGCACCGATGCGACCATTACCGCAAAGAACTACGAACGCCGTGGTCTTAAAGGAATGCTTGAGTATCGCTATATGCTCAACGAAGACAGCTCCGGGACTCTTTCTGCAGCCAATCTTTACGACAAGTCCTTCGGTGGCGACACTCGCCTCAATGATTACCGCCCGCCTTCTGAAAGAGGCAAGCCATTAGATCGTTGGTACGTAAAGTATGACCACTATATTGAGACTCCGAATGATTATATCAATCGTGCTCAGATCAACCTTGCCAGTGACTTACAATACTCGAAGGATTTCCCGCTCGAGACAATGAACTACGGTGATTCCGCAATGGAAAACCGTGTGTCCGTAACGAAGAATTCCAAAGATACTCACTTCAGCGTTGATACATCTTACTACTACAACCTCTTACAAGCAGATCCGTTAGCGGGCAATGATGATGCCGTTCATCGCGCTCCAGAGATTCGCTGGTCACAAGTTGAAAAAAATCTTGGCGATACGAACTTCGTTTACACTATCAATTTGGATTTTGTGAACTTCACTCGCGCCGGTAACGCCTACGATGACATGGTTCCTTATATCGATCCTAAAACGGGCAATAGAATCCGTTACGTTAGAAATAGCTGTAACACGCCAAATTGGTCAGATAATCCAGCCTGTTATCGCACCTGGGATGGCAGCTACGATCCATCAACAGATCTTATTCGCGCCGGCCAACGCTTCGACTTCTTGCCGACACTTTCGTACCCAATCAAAGCAACTGATGGCATCGACATTCTTCCACGCGTCAGCTACCGCGAAACCCACTATAACTTCGACGTGGGTGATGAAACAAACTACGTCCGTCGTTATGCACGTACTGAACTTGGCGCCCGCATGGACTTCGCTCGCATTTATGGCGACCGAGTAAATCCCAAAGCCACGCGCTACAAACACGAAATCATCCCAGAGGTTTCGTACACCAACATCCCGTGGATTGAACAAAACAACCACCCCTTCTTTGGAACGGGAACGGCCAATGATGCGCCCTACACATCGACAGACAGCATCTCTGATTTGGATTTGGGCTCTGACTATGGTTTGCAATTCGACTACAACGACCGCGTTTACGACCGCAATCTAACAACGATTGCCTTGATCAATAAAGTCATTGAAAAAAGATGGGTCGGAGATCGCCCTGAATACCAACAGCTTGCCTACCTAAGACTTGCGCAGTCTTACGATGCCACTCAGGCCAATAAATCCAACGCCGAGCCGTGGTCCGACTTGAGTGCGACTCTTGATGTGAGACTGAATAAGTTCCAAACGTATTCTATTTTCAATTACTACCCTTATCAGAATGTCACCAACGCATCCTCACGCGTGCGTTTGATGAATGATATGGGGCAATTCTTCCAGGTCCAGTTAACTCGTCAATACAAGATCACACCGGGTAAGTCTGTCGATACCAACAGCCGTACAGAAGACTACACATTCTCCTCTGGTTTTATTTCGAAATACATCAACCTTATGGGACGCGTGGTGTATGACGCCAACTGGGCAGAGTCTTCAAGCGGTGACAAAATCAAGTCTTGGGCCTACATCGCCCAATTTAAACCACCTGGTGAGTGCTGGATGATCACAATGATCCAAGACCAGGTCACGGATGGCGACACCAACTTGCGTCTGAATTTCGAGTTCAACTTCGACGGAACTCCGAAACCACCAATCCCACCAGAAGCCTTGGATCAATTCGGATTCTAGCGCGGCGACAGTCCCAGAGGCTGAACCAGCACCTAGCTCACGTCTTCGATTATCGTGACATCACCGTTCTTAGTGACGAATGCCCAATGCACTTCAACAAGACAATTAAAGTGGTCCGCCAAAAATCGCGAAGCCCCTAATAAACGATACTTCTGCCGAGGAGAAATTCGCGCATTATAAAACGTAGTTTGATTTGCAGTCTTCACTTCCACCATCAAAAGATTCAATCCATCAGGAGAACGGAAAACCAAATCAATCTCCGCATAGGGAGTCTTCAATCGCTGCCTCAGCAATTTATAATTTCTGAGATGATAATAGGTAATAACGTGTTTTTCAGAGACGAGCCCACGCTGGTGGGCCCAATAGGCATTTCTAACGGACGTATTCTTTAACGCCGGCGAAGGACTTGCGGTGGTGGTCACACGGTCCGTGTTCGACGATGCTTTGCTTGTGGATTGGCGTTGAGTAGCCTTTGTGATCTTGGAATCCATAGACTGGAAACTTCGCTCCCAATTC
>JAGIAF010000012.1 GCA_017745015.1 Bdellovibrio sp.
GGATTTACTTCATGAGGCTTTTCATCCCAGGAAAGCAAGCGCTCATATTCATCTGCTCCCGTGGCTCCATTGAGAATTAAATCCGAATTTGGATTTTTCTTAACCGCGATATCACCAAACATCCACCATGCGATATTCTGAGGGTCCGCGTACATCACGTTCAGACCGGGAGCGGATCCGTCCTTTAAAGCAATTTCAAATTCTTTTATGTCTTTGGCTTCGCCCATTTTGTAAAGCGCCAGCAACGGATCATTTTCCACGCGATGGAAAGCCCACTTGAGCGCGAGATCTTTTTGATCTAAGACGGAGTTCATCAAAGGCCCATGGGGCGTTTCGATCACTTCGATGGAAACATCGCGATGACCTCTGACTTTGATGGTTTCAGTCCAAGTGTCATAGGGTTGCGATTTCCCCTTAAAGAGCACGGTCTTTTTGTCGCGATCGATGGTTTCGCGATAAAGATCCATGTCATCCGTTTGCGACATGGTGAATCCCCAAGCATGATGACGATTGTGGCCTAGAACTGCGAATGGAACCAGCGGCAAATAGTGCCCATAGAGTTCAAATTCTGGCGTCTTGATATGAGCTTCGAACCACACCGCGGGATTTCCGAAGGAAATGTGCGGATCGTTGGCAAAAATAGCTTTTCCAGAAGCGGACCGACGAGGGCTGATAAGCCACGAGTTGCTACTATCAAAAGACGGCATAAACTCTGGCAAATTCCATAGTGGAGAAAGGTCGGGGGAGTTGCTCGCCAGAGTGATGGGAGTGCTCAATCTGTCGTTGCGAAGTTGTTGAAAAAGATCGGGTGTGAGCTTCTTTGCAATCTCTGTCATGGTGGTATCCGCTTTTAATGCGATACCAAAACTGTAGGCCATCTGTCCGGTCATAATATAAGAGTCAAGGGGTGTGAACGGGCGAGGTTTGATTCCTAAAATTACCAACTCATAGGGAAGAGGGCGTTCGGCCATGTATTGATTGATGCCGTCAGTGAAGGCTTCCATCTCGGCCCACATTTTGGAATCAATCAGACCCTTGGCTTGCTTAAGATTGAGCATTCGCTGCGAAGATTTCTTCAACATCAAGGAACGATAAAGCATATCGGTCTTTAAGGCTTTATCTCCGACGACTTCAGAGAGCTCTCCTTGTGTCAGACGTCGTGACATCTCCATTTGAAAAAGACGTTCGCTGGCGGTGATATACCCTAGGGCGCGCATAGCATCGATCTTGGTTTTTGCAAAGATGTGAGGAATTCCATAAGCGTCGCGCTGAATGGTCACCGGAGCTGAAACATTGGTGAGGCGGTGTGTTCCATCCATGGGCGCGATGGGCTGGCGAAGAAAAATGTAAACGCCTACGCCACAAAGAAGAAGGATAATCAAAACACCGAGCAGAATCTTCTTAAGTTTTCTCATATCTTACTGTCACAAAGGCCTGCTTCCAATGCAACCTAGTGTGATGTCACTCTGCAAAAGCTCATAACGCACGCAGGCACCTTTTGTCGGCGGGGTAGTTTGTGTTAGCATCAGAGGGATGGGCAAATCCTTTAAAAAGAACTTTCAATTGGTGTCTGAATTTAAACCTTCTGGAGATCAGCCAAAAGCGATCCAGCAGATGGTGGAAAACTTTGGTATGGGCCTCAAACATCAAACGCTTCTTGGTGTGACAGGTTCTGGTAAGACATTCAGTATGGCGCACACAATTGCGCAACTGAATCAGCCGGCTTTGGTGCTTGCTCCGAATAAAACTTTGGCAGCGCAACTCTATGCCGAGTTTAAAGAATTGTTCCCGCAGAATGCGGTGGAGTATTTCGTAAGTTATTACGATTACTATCAGCCGGAAGCCTATATCCCATCGACGGATACTTTTATTGAAAAAGACTCGGCCATCAACGAGCAGATCGATCGCATGCGCCACTCGGCAACGCGTTCCTTGTTTGATCGTCGCGATGTGATTATCGTGAGTTCCGTTTCCTGTATCTACGGATTGGGTTCGCCAGAGGCCTACGAAGGTATGATGATTCAAATCGTTTCCAATACGGAAATGAAACGTGATCACTTACTAAAAGAACTTATTCGCGTTCAATACCAAAGAAATAACGTCGATTTCTCTCGAGGTACTGTTCGTGTGCGTGGCGACAATGTCGAAATCTTCCCGCCGTACGAAGAAGAGCGCGCCGTGCGTGTGGAGTTCTTCGGTGACTTTATCGAACGATTGTCCTGGATTGATCCACTGACAGGGCAAGTTCTTGAAGAACTCGATCAAATCGGCATCTATCCCGGAAGTCATCACGTTACTGGCGATGACAATTTAAAGCGCGCTATTTCCAGCATTCAAAATGAACTTCGCGATCGCCTGCAATCGTTGAATCACGATATGAAGTTCTTGGAAGCTCAACGTCTGGAGCAAAGAACATATTACGATATCGAGATGATGGAGCAGATGGGTTTCTGTCAGGGTATCGAGAATTACTCGCGCCATATGACGGGCCGTGGCCCCGGTGAGCCGCCTCCAACATTGCTTGAATACTTCCCGAAAGATTTCGTAACTTTCGTCGACGAGTCTCATGTGACCATCCCGCAAATCGGGGGCATGTATCGTGGAGACCGCGCGCGTAAGACCACTTTGGTAGAGCATGGTTTCCGTTTGCCTTCAGCTTTAGACAACCGTCCTTTAAACTTCCAAGAATTTGAGAAGATGATGGACAAGGTTGTCTATGTGTCAGCGACTCCGGGAAACTACGAATTTGAAAAATCGGAAGGTATCATCGTTGAGCAGATTATTCGCCCGACGGGATTGATTGATCCTGTGGTTGAAGTTCGTCCGGTGAAACATCAGGTGGATGATCTTTTGAAAGAAATCCGCGAGCGCGTTAAATTGAATGAGCGTGTTCTGATCACGACGTTGACCAAGCGTTCGGCGGAAGACTTGACAGAGTACTATGAGAACCTCGGTATCAAAGTAAAATATCTGCACAGTGAGATCGACACTTTGGAGCGTACAGAGATCCTGCGTGACTTGCGTTTGGGTGTCTTTGATGTTCTGGTTGGTATCAACTTACTCAGAGAGGGCTTGGATATCCCTGAGGTCAGCCTTGTCGGTATCACAGATGCGGATAAAGAAGGCTTCCTTCGATCCGAGCGCTCGTTGATCCAAACAATCGGCCGTGCCGCAAGGAATTTGAATGGTCGCGTAATTTTGTACGGTGATGTGATCACCGATAGTATGCGCAAAGCCATGGGCGAGACCGAACGTCGTCGTCGTATTCAACAAGAATACAACGCAGCTAATGGTATCACTCCGCAATCGATTAAGAAAAAAATCCGCGATGGATTGGGTGAAGCTTTCGACGGCTCGGTATCTGGTGGCCCTTTGCAAGGGGAAAATCGTCAACAAGCGATCTTCAATAAGTTTGCCCATGAACCAAATAAACTCACTCAAGAAATTGATAAGTTACGAGTCCGCATGAAAGAGCTTTCGGCGGATCTGGAGTTTGAGGAAGCAGCCAAAGTCCGTGATGAAATCAAACGTTTGCAAATCATGGAGCTAGGTATCCGCAGCGGTGAAATTGAAGACGAGAGTTCTAAGGTAAATAAAGATGGCCTCAAGTAACGGCAAGTTTGAAGAACTCAAAGATCGGGTGAAAGAGTTCCCGACTCAGAGTGGGGTCTATCTGATGAAGGGCCCTGGTGATAAGATCATTTATATCGGTAAAGCGAAAAGCTTGCGCTCTCGTGTGCGCAGTTATTTTACCGATAGCAAAGATCATTCGCCAAAAACTCGCTTGCTGGTTTCTAATATCCTTGAAGTTGAATACATTCTGACGAAAACCGAAGTTGAAGCGTTCTTATTGGAAGCTTCACTGATAAAAAAGCATCGACCGAAATACAATATTCGCCTGCGCGATGATAAAGCTTATCCGTATATTCGTTTCAGTTGGAGCGAAGATTTCCCGCGATTGTATTTAGCTAGAAAAGTGAAAAAAGATGGTTCAATGTACTTTGGCCCTTATACATCGGGCTTAGCGGTGCAAGGCACGATCCGTTTTCTCAATCGGACATTTAAGATTCGTGACTGCGGTGATGCGATGTTTGCGACCCGCAAACGTCCATGTATGACTTATCAAATTGGTCGCTGTACAGCGCCGTGTGTGGAGTACATCTCTCAAGAAGAGTATCGCGCTGAAGTAGAAGGAGCGAAGCTCTTTCTTAAAGGGCAAAATCGCAAGGTCATTAAATCTTTGACTGAGAAGATGATGACGTCCGCGGAGGAAGAGAAGTTTGAAGTGGCCGCGCGCTTGCGTGACTCCATTGCTTCAATTAAAGCGATTTTGCAAAAGCAATCGGTCATTAACGATACTTCTGAAAAAGATCAAGACGCCGTCGGCTTCTTCGGTGATGAACGTGGTTGCTTGATCGAAACCGTCCACGTACGCGCCGGACGAGTGATTGGTACGCGCCCGCATTTCTTACCGCATTTTGATCCGAATGATCCTGCCGAAGATCCTCGCGAGTGGATGGTGGACTTCCTTAATCAATATTATGAAGACAACTTTATTCCGGATGACGTTTTGTTGCCATTGGATATTGGCCAAGACTTGAATAAGCTGATGGAAGAAGTCTTGAAAGAGCGCTCCGATACGAAGTCATCAGTGCGTTTTGCTACGGATGAACGAGGGCGCAATCTGGTGGAAATGGCCAATGAGAATGCAAAATCTCACTTCTTGAAGTATGTTTCCAAATCCGAGGAAAAACTCAGGGGCTTGGAAGAGATCAAGGATCGCTTCAACTTGCCGGAAATCCCTCGCCGTATTGAGTGTTATGATATTTCGACCTTCCAGGGTGCTGAGACCGTAGCTTCACAAGTGGTCTTTGAAGACGGAGTTCCAGCGAAGGATCACTATCGTCGTTATAAAATCAGAACAGTTCAAGGGATCAATGACTTTGCCTCGATGTATGAGGTTCTAAGTCGCCGTTTCAAACACACGGAATATGAAGACCCGCAGTTGATCGTGATCGACGGTGGTAAGGGACAGTTGTCACAAGCGATGCGTATTTTGGATGAAATCGGTCGTAAAGATATTCCGGTGGTGGGTTTAGCAAAAGCTCGTACCGAAAGCGACTTCCAAAAAGCGGAAGTGGACTCCACGGAAGAGCGCTTCTTTTTACCGGGGCGTCAAAATCCGGTAATCTTCAAGCACAATGCGGAAGCCTTGCACATCTTAGTGGGAATCCGCGATGAGGCGCACCGGTTCGCGATTACCTACCATCGCAAGCTTCGCGAGAACTCCACGTTGGAAAGCGAATTGGATTACGTTGTGGGCCTGGGAGAAAAAAGAAAGAAAACTCTTTTGACTCAGTTCAACTCTGTTGATGAAATTAGAATGGCCGAGGCGGCAGATATAGCAAAACTCAAAGGATTCAATCGAGTCCTGGCTGAGCGAATTATTTTGCAACTGAACGACGCGGAAGAAGAAGAGATCGAAGCAGAATGAAAAATCATGCCTTTTTAGTGGGAATTGCCATCTTCCTCAGTCGTATCGCGGGCCTCGTCCGTGAACGCGTTTTTGCCCACTTCTTTGGTAACTCGGCAGCCGGTGATGCCTTCAAAGCCGCTCTTAAAATTCCTAATTTCCTACAAAACTTGTTCGGTGAAGGTGTTCTTTCCGCAAGCTTTATCCCAGTCTATGCTCAATTGCTCGCTAAGAAACACGATGAAGAGGCCGCGAAAGTCGCTTCCGTTATCGGGAGCTTGATGTTCTTGTTAACATCGTTGTTGGTGGTGATAGGCGTATTCTTGACTCCGGTGATGATTGACTTGATCGCTCCGGGGTTTGAAGGGGAAAAACGTCAGCTGACGATTAATATCGTGCAAATCCTTTTCCCGGGAACGGGTTTCCTGGTGATGTCAGCTTGGTGTTTGGGGATCTTGAACTCTCATAAGAAGTTCTTTCTTTCCTACGTGGCTCCAGTGATTTGGAATATGACGATCATCGCAACTTTGGTGATCTGGGGTTCTCGTCAAACGCAATTCGACCTAGCTATTACGGTAGCTTGGGGTTTGGTGGCGGGAAGCTTCTTGCAGTTTATCGTGCAGGTGCCATCAGCACTTCGCCTGGGGCAAAAGATCTGGCCTTCTTTGGATATGAAAATGGGCAGCGTTGTGACAGTGATGCGCAACTTTGTTCCGGTAGTAATTTCTCGCGGGGTCGTTCAGGTCAGCGCTTATATTGACAGTATGTTGGCAAGTCTTTTACCAACAGGGGCGGTGTCGTCATTGGCTTATGCGCAGACTCTTTATCTTTTGCCTGTCAGTCTTTTTGGAATGAGTGTTTCAGCGGCGGAGCTTCCCTCGATGTCTCAAGCGGTGGGCAGTGAAGAAGAAATTCGCTCTTACTTGCAAGGACGCTTAAATCGTGGGTTGCAGCAAATTGCTTTTTTTGTCATTCCAAGTGTTGTTGCATTTCTTTTGTTGGGTGATTTGATCGTTGGGGCTGTTTTCCAAACGGGTCAGTTCGATGCAAATAGCACGCAAACAGTTTGGATGGTTTTGATTGGTTCAACTGTCGGCTTGCTGGCTTCAACGTTGGGTCGTCTTTACTCATCGACATTCTATTCTTTGAAAGACACTCGCACGCCATTGAAGTTTGCAATCCTGCGTGTGGTTGCAACGACGGCGTTAGGTTGGGTCTTTGCCTTTACGATTCCTAAGATGATGGGCCTGGATCCTTCTTGGGGAACTCCTGGTTTGACAGCTTCAGCCGGAATCGCGGGATGGTTGGAATTTTACTTCTTAAGAAAAGCACTTAATAAAAAGATCGGAAAAACGGGGTTGCCATTGAAATTTCAACTTAAAGTGTGGGCGATAGCCCTGCTCAGTGCAGCTGGGGGTGCCTTGGTGGTTCGCTTGGGAACTCCTCAGCACCTTCATGTGATTCTTAAGGCTATGATCGCCGTTGTGATCTACGGTATCTTGTATTTCGGCTTTGGCTATGCTTTGAAAATCGATCAAGCCCGTGGCTTCCTCGATAAAGTTCGCCGTCGCCTTATTTAGTTACCAGTAAACACCCCAACCATAAAGGTTCAGATAGACGTTGCCGTAGTTGATGTAAAAGGTGAGTTGTCCGCTGTAGTATCCTTGATACCACGGACTGAATGTCACCGTCGTGCGACAACGTTGTCCTGGGCCGAGCCATCCATAACAGCCCGAGTTTCCACCGAAGCCTTGTCCCCATAAACCAATACTAGAAATGTAAATCGGTTGATAGGTGTTATTGTTCAGCCAAAAACTGTGATAGCGAGTTGAATTCACCGGCGTATTCGGGAACGTATAGTTGTAAGTAGCCTCCGGTGAAAGTTCTGCGGTGATGGTGATGTCGGTACTGTGGGTCGGCGTTTCCACCGCGGCTAGAGCTTTGGGCATTAAAGCGAGTGTTAGAAACGCACATAAGAAAAGTCCTGCTAAGGATTTCATAGGCACCTCCAATGTCTTTAATTTTTGATGAAGAAGAAATTGGTCGCAAAGAATTTCCGTAGTATGCTCAAAACGTCATGAATCAATCATCCATGTGGTCTCCACTTAAAATTTCTGTGTATCGCAATTTTTGGATCTGCGCCTTCCTGTCAAACATGGGAACCTGGATTCAAGACGTGGCGGCAAGTTGGGTGATGACACATCTTTCGACATCGCCGCTGATTATTTCTCTTTTGTCTTTCACAAGTAATTTGCCGGTGGTGTTTTTAAGTATTGCTGCGGGATATTTTGCAGACCTTGGTCATCGTCGTCGGATCTTGTTAATTTCTGAAAGCATGATGTTCGTCGCGGCGGCGATTCTTGCGTACCTTGTGTGGAGTGAACAAATCACCGAGGGCATTTTGCTGCTTTTGTCTCTTATCATGGGTGTCGGTTTCGCGCTTTCGAATCCGCCATTTCAGAGTGTGCTCACGGATTTAGTTCCTAACGAAGAGCAATCACAAGCCGTCTTAGTTTATTATATTGGCATCAACATCACGCGCGTGCTTGGTCCAACCTTGGGCGGTGTGGTTCTCGGTGGCATCGGTCCCGCTGCCGCGTTTTGCTTAAACAGTCTTTCTTTTTTGGGTTTGATTTTATTTTTCTGGAAGTGGCCGGTGAAAGAGATGGCTGTTCCAAAAGATGAAAAGCGCGACGTCAGTTTCATCGAAAAAGAATTTCAATTCTTATTTTCTTTCCACAACATGAAATTGTGGGTGGAAATTTTCATCGTTACTTTCTTTGCCTCGAGTCTCTGGGCGCTATACCCAACGCGCGGTCGCGTGGAGTTGGGATTAAATAGCTGGCAATACGGTTCACTTCTTGGTTTCCTAGGTTTGGGAGCGTGCTTCGCAACGGTTTACTCTAAGAAGATCATGTTGCCGGAGCGAACAGGTCTGTCCTTGGCCGGCGCTTATTTCGTCTATGCGGTGGGCTTATTCTTTATCGGTATGGCGCCAGGATATTACTTCATGGCGCAAGGGATGTTCTTTGCCGGCATCGGCTGGTTGATCCTTGCGACACTCATGAACATGAGCTCACGCCAACTCACTGGAAAGTCACATTTGAAAGCAACCATGCTCGGTGTATTCCTTGCGGTTTTTTATGCCGGAATGGCCTTGGGTTCGGTCAGCTGGGGAGCCCTGGCAAGAATGGGCTCCACCAAAGTATCGCTCTTAACTGCAGCAGTGGGCCTAACTGTTATTGCACTTTATAAATTCCTAAATTCCAAAACAGTGAAATCGCTCTAAAATAGAGTGAACGGCAGGCGGATTGGTTCATTGTTGATCAGCTTGTTGATCGAGCGAAGCTCCCACTCAAAGTTAAAGTGGAAGCGGCCTAGATTTAGAGTCGGGTAGGTCACAGATCTGTCACCAAAGATTGAATCGGAGACTCGCTTTGCGCGACCCCAGCTTGATCTTTGGTATTGCGGCTGACCACGCCGAAAGGGATGTCGCCCCACCATTTTTCAATAACCACACCATTGCTTGATACCGTCGTCATCTTGCAAGTTTTGTATTTGCCAGGGTGAGTGGTGATCTTCTCGATGACGCCACCTTTTTCTTCGCAGTTCTTGATGATGTCTTTATAGCGATCCGGTGTGAAAAGCTCGGCTAATTCCACGGTTTCCGATGAGGTTTCTTTCCCGATTTTCGTGTCGGTTTTTACTTTCCATTTTTTGGAATCTTTATCGAAGGCCACAATTTCTTTTGTGATGGTGATTTCCGATGATCCCGTAGCGTTGTTAACGGTTCCTGACCAAGTGACTTTGTCACCAACAGTGGGATAGGCGTGGGCCGCGATGCCAATAAGAAGAATTGCCGAAACGATCCAGGATGAAGTCATAATTCCTCCTTTTTGATGGGATAAGAATGCATGACTTCCCAAGAGTGGAGGAACCTTATTTTGAGTTCCTGCAAACTATCAAAATTCAATCAAGCGGGATTCACTCCGATTTCGTCGGAGGATTTAATTAATGCGGTGCTGAGTGGGCTCGTGCTCTTTAGCGCAAACCGTGCACTTGGATTCTTCTTGCAGAACATTGTGCTCTGCAAGCTGGCGATAGTTGAATTCGCGAGGACCGCCGCACAGTTCACAGTTGTTAACGGCTTGGCGAAAGCTTTCTCTTTTGATGAATTCGTCAGTTGGAATCACGTTGAATTTGAAGACTTCCATAAGGCCTCCTTGCCAGTTGTGTTACTTATCGGCGCGTTTCGTCCCAACTTGAGACAAAAAAAGCACCGCATTAAGACCGGGTTTTTATGGTCTAGAGTCTAGGGCCGGAGTATCTTCGGTGCCATGAAGGATTACATCCAATATCTGGAAGAGGTTTTGGGCCTGCAAAAGGTCATGATCTCTGACCTAAATTCAAAGGCTGAAGCTGAACCGGTCAAGACGCAGTTCTTTTCTGCGAGGGGTCCTTTTGAATCGCCAGAAATGATTCATCGTGAATTGGTATTCCTGAATATTCTGACTCAGGCGAAAGAAAGCTTCTTTTTGCCAGAGGTCAGAGATTTGTTCGATAAGATGAAGGCCGCGATGAAGTTGCGTAACATCCAAGTTCTCGAACTGGATTGCACTGTCGAAGATCGTTCTCTTCTGCCTTCAGAACTAGCCAAATTTTGTGAGAGTAAAGTCGTTGTCGTTTTTAGTTCCTTTCCTAAGGACCTTGGCGAGATGATATTCAAAGGCCCAGGCAAATGGATTGAAACATACAGTCCGGCGTATCTGCTTGAAGATGCAGGTGCGAAAAAAGTCGTCTGGAATGATCTGCAAAAAGTCATGAAGGAGCTAAGTCTATGATGAAACTCTTTGTCTCTGTGCTGCTGGTGCTGCTTGGGACAAAGGTTTCCGCAGCAGATCCTCACTGCACGATTGCGGTGACGGTGAATGATGCAATTTCTGCTTCCACATCGGACTATCTTGAAAGAGCGGAAAGTCGCGCTCTTGAAAACAAATGTGATTCTATTTTCCTGCGCGTAAACACTCCCGGTGGAAATCTTTTTACTACTCGTCTGATCGTGGAAAGAATTCTTTCTTCTCCAATTCCGTATCTTTGCTTGATCACTCCTAAAGGTGGTCATGCGGGAAGTGCGGGGGCTATTATCCTGCAAGCTTGTCATGTCAATGGCGGTCTTGCGGCCACCAATATCGGGGCTGCGACTCCCATCTTAGGCTCTGGTGAGCAGATGCCCGAGGATCTTCGTAAAAAAATGATCAACGATACAGTCAGTTGGCTGGAAGGTGTGACTAAACTTCGTGGGCGCAGTTTGGATTTCTCTCGCGATATCGTTACAGAAGCAAAGTCGCTGAGCTCTGAACAAGCGGTCAAAGATGGAGCTTTAGATTTACTTTCGGAAAATGAAGCTGATTTTTTAAAGCAAGCAGCTGGTCGCAAAGTGGTTCTTGGAGATGACAAAGAAAGTATTGTCGTTGTGGGAGCTCTTAAAGAATTCTCTCCAGATCTCCGCTATCGTGTTTTGACCTTTGTTGCCGATCCTGAATTTGCTTACATGCTCTTCATGGGAAGTTTGGCTCTGTTATATGTTGAGATGACTCATCCTGGATTGATCGCTCCCGGCGTGATCGGTGGGATGGGCTTGGTACTTTCTTTGATTGCGTTCCACAAACTCGATGTCGCGTGGGGCGGACTTGCCCTGATTCTTCTGGGAATTGCTTTCCTGATTGCGGAAATATTTTTGCCAAGTTTTGGAATTTTGGGAGCGGGTGGACTGATCTCTGTCTTTATGGGGAGTCTGTTCTTGTGGGATAAAACCACGGGCTATTCTTTGCCACTTTCGCTGATCATTCCCGTGGTTTTAGTATTGGCGGCCTTTTTCTTGGGTATTGGCTTTTTGGCCTTAAGAACTTTGCGCTTAAAAACTCGTGACGTGGATCATGATCTTAACGAGAGTCAAGGTCGCGTGGTAACAATCGATAGTAACGGTCACGCAGGACAAATCCATATCATGGGTGAAACCTGGAAGTTTGTTTCTGAGGATTCGCTGTCCGTCGACGATGTAGTGCAGGTGACGGCACGCCAAGGTCTGACTTTGAATGTGAAAAAGAAAAAAGATTAAAAGGAGTTCGTTGAAATGGAATTTATGATTGTTTTAGTTATCATTGCGGCCATCGTTTTTAGTTCGATGGTGAAGATTCTTAATGAGTGGGATCGTGGCGTAGTCTTGCGCTTGGGTAAAGCTGTGGGAGTACGTGGCCCCGGTTTGATTTTTTTGATTCCGTTCGTAGAGCGCATGATCAAGATAGGCACTCGTACTATTGCCATGGACGTACAACCACAAGACGTTATCACTAAAGACAACGTATCGATGCAAGTGAATGCCGTGGTTTACTTCAAAGTGGTTTCTCCGCTGGAAGCGATCACAAAAATTGAAGACTATTACTTTGCCACAAGTCAGTTGGCGCAAACAACTCTGCGTTCGGTGATGGGACAATACCCATTGGACGACGTGCTTGAGCATCGTGATAAAATCAACTCCGCGTTACAAGGTATCTTGGATAAGCACACGGAAGCGTGGGGTATCAAGGTGACTATGGTTGAATTGAAGCAAATCGATTTGCCAAAAGAAATGCAAAGAGCCATGGCGCGTGAGGCGGAGGCAGAACGTGAACGCCGTGCAAAGGTGATCAGTGCAGACGGAGAGTTGCAGCGTTCTCAAAAATTGGCGGAAGCTTCTACAACTTTGGCGACTTCTCCTAGTGCATTGCAGCTAGCTTACCTCCAGACTTTGACAGAGATCGCTGGTGATAAGTCGAACACAGTGATTTTCCCGCTACCGCTAGACATGATTAAGCCGTTCTTGGGTGGTAACGACAAAAACTAGACTTTCATCCTTCGTTAAGGGTTGGTTTAATAAGGAAGGGCAAAGCAGGAAGCATTTGCCCTTTTTTATGCAAAAATCAACTCTAGGACGGAGTCACGGTGAAACTTCTTTGGGCAGCAGTTTGTTTTCTACTGGTTTTAATGATCTCTCTGCCTGAAGCCCAATCAGCTCTGACTCACGATAAAGACCTTGTCCGCGTTCGTTTGCTCTCTCTTCCTAAAAAGATTCAATTAACTGGTCAAGGTCTGCGTTTTTTAAATTTGGCAGAGCCATACCGTTCCGTTGCGATTCCTGAAAACAAACAAGCTGAAGTTCGTCTGATGAAAAAAGACGGCAAGAACTTATGGGCCTTGAAATTCAATAATCAGGATCGCGAACATCTTTTCACTGAAAAATACCTGATGATCCAAGGCGATGGCTTGCGTGTTGGCAGTCAAACTTTGCCAAACCGAGTTCTGCTTTCTTCTAGTGGCCAGCAAGTGGATGTCGTGGGAGTGATGCCGTTAGATGAATACATCGTCGGCGTTCTTGCCAGCGAAATGCCTTTGGGCTGGCCACTTGAAACTTTAAAAGCTCAAGCCGTGGCAGCAAGATCTTACACCTTAGCCGTTATGGCGGAGCGCCAAGAGAAGGCTTATCACCTTGAAAGCTCCGTTTTGGATCAAGTCTTCCGTCACATTGTGGCCGAAGATGAAAACGATCCGAAAATCCAAAAAGCATTGCAAGCGGTAAGAGAAACTGAAGGCGTGAAACTTTTTGGACCTGGTCACAAAATTCTTAAAGCCTTCTACCATGCGGATTGTGGCGGCCAAACGACCTTGGCAAAGAATGTTTGGAACGGGGGAGTGAATTCGGGCACTGCGGTTGATAGCTCTTGCCCTACAAGTCCGAGTGCTCAATGGACGTTGAAAGTGAAGCAATCAGATCTAGCGCAGAGACTGCATTTGCCATCTCTGGCAGAGCTAGCAACTCAAAAAGTGATTGGCGATGCCCGCGTGCGCGCCGTGAAAGTGGCGATGAATGACGGCACTCAAAAAGCGATCGGTGCCAATGAGTTCCGTCAGGCCCTAGGGTTTTCAGAACTCCGCAGTACACTGTTTGATGTTAAGAAGAGTGGTGAAGAGTTCGTCTTCACCGGTCGTGGTTTTGGTCACGGGGTTGGTCTTTGTCAATGGGGCAGTCGCGCAATGGGTATGCGTGGCCACTCTTACGTGCAAATCCTAAAGCATTATTATCCACTAGCGAAACTTAATTAGTTTCAACGTTTTCATCCCAGAATAATTCGTCTTCAATAGAAACAGGTTGTAGGTCATAACTGTGTGACTTCGGTAAGCGCGAGAACATTTGTACGCGTTTCTGTCCTTCGATTCCAACCCACGACTCCAAAATTTCATTATAGCGGCCTGAGGCTTTGAGCATCGCAAGGCCCATATCGAGTTTCTTCATCAACACTGCTGAGTCTTTATTCTTCTTCGCAAAGTGTACGAAGATAGGCTCTTCACTCATAGTCAGCGCAACTTGGAACTGACCTTTAAAGTCAGGGTTCGTTTTTAGGTAGTAATAATAGACGTACTCATCAATCGCGACAAAAGAGATGCGGTTGGATTTTAGCATCATCAAGTTCGTTTGATCGTTGGCCGTGAACATCTTGGTGATTTTGTTGTTCTCATCAAACTCTTTTCCAAAAGGGAAGCCCGTCGGTAAGGCCACCGTGCGCCCCTCGAGATCCTTAATGCGAGCGATTTTGATCTTTGAGGTGACCGTGTTGGCGATGATCAGCCCTTTGCTTTTAAAAAGAGGCTCCTTAGGAAAGAGGAAGTCTTTATCCATCTCTTTGCTGTGAGCTGAATTGAAACAACCTACGAACTTGCCATTCGCCGTTTGCGCGAGGCAGCGGGGGTATGGGACTTGAACCAGTTCGATCTCTTCATCGACGTTTTTAAAGGCCGCTCTGACGATATCGATCGACATGCCTACTGGGGTGTTATCTTTTTTGAAAGCAAAGGGAGGCCAGCTGTCTTCAACAAGGAGTCTTACGGTTTTGCCATGGGCAAGGGGGGAGAAGAAGAGGACGAAAGATGTAATTGTCGTAATAAAAAGTGTCATCGGGCTGTTGTTTAGCAGGATGAAACCAGTGGTTCACCTTAACAATCAGTAATGTAGGCTTTTGGGCAAAAAAAATGACCGTTTTTATAGGTCATTTTAGGAACATTTGGGGACTAAAAAAGCCACCTTTTTGGTAGCAGTCTTAGAAGCCGATGAACACTCGAGCTGCGAACATGAAGACCGCGCCCAAGATCAAAACATTTGTCGCTGTGACTGTCATAGAATGAATCCTTTTTTAAATTTGATACGAATCCCATTTCGGTAACCCTTGAAAAATTCTTTAGTTTTAATTTTTTTGACGAACTTTTGGGCATCCCCAAAAAGGTGGGGACTAGACAGTGTGTGCCCTTTTTGCGCTTCTCTTTGCGTCTTCGTCAGCAAATCGAGGAGTGTTTCACCTTGAGAAAGGCATTTAAAGATCATGGATTTCAGTTAGTTAGGCTGCTTATGGGAACTTGGCACAGGCATAGCAAAGTAACTCAGTATGGAGACCCGCTAAAACTTGGGGCTCTTAAAAGAGAGGTTGTTATGAAGAATCTAAACACACAAATGATGGTCTTGGTTGCCGCATTCGCCATGATGGGCGTCGGTTGTTCCAACAAGATGTCAGCTGTGGAGCCTTCAAATACAGTTGTCTCTGGCGACGGCGGCACAAGCATCCCAACAGCACCAGATGGTACGGACTCTGGCACAGATTCGGGAAGTGTCTCTTATTCTAATGAAGCGACTTTCACGCCAGTATCAATCAATGAGATGAACATGTACGTAGGTACACATCCAATGAATGATCCGCAAAACTTCAAATTGAAGCTACAGCTTCAAGACGTGGGCAACGGTCGTTACGCAGGCACAGTGAATCTTTCTTATACAGATACAGGAGTTTACTATAATGGTACTTTCACTGCAGATGCAGGTCGTAACCAAAGCCTCTCTGGTTTGAAAGACAACAATACATTGGTGGCTGAATATAACAGATGGTTCACTTACAACGGTAAAGCTGCTTTCACGGGTTTCTTTCAAGATACATACGGCGCCATCGTAGTGGTCGTAGACAACGTAGTAAACCAAGGTGACGGTCAAGGTGGTAGCATCATCAAAGGTTCTGTTTACTGGAAGAACTTCGCGCAAATGCCTGCAGGTCACATTGGTCAATCTCCCTACCGCAGTTGCTGGTTCATCTACAACGGTCCATGGAACTGCCGCTCTTCATCTGTGATTAACAAGTCTTCAACGGTTCCAAGCGATGGTTACAGAAAGCTCGGCACATTCTCCGGAATGTCTAAATCAGCAGCTTTCCAATAAGAGATTAAGATTTTAAGAACGATTTAAAAAAGGTTTAACTAGGAGAGAAATTATGGAAAACGAAAATAAGATGATGAAAGGTTTTCCAGCTAAGATCATCAGCAAATTCATCGCAATCGCAGCAGTGATGTTGTCGCTTGCAGCATGTAATGATAGTGGCGGCGGCTCGGGCACAACTGTTAACAATGGTTTGATTGTGAGTGGTTGTGGAAACTGTTCAACAATCACAAATCCCATGACGGTGTCCGTGGTGAATTTCGCCAACGCAGCAAATACGGTGCAATTCCTCAATATGGCTTTGATTATTGACGGAAACAGATTCTATCCAGGTATCAGTTCTCCGTTGAATAACTATCAAGGACCGATCGCTCTTCAAGGAACGATGAGAGTTCTTTCGCCGTATTACGATCTGAATGGTTACTGCGTTATCCCAGCTGGAGATTACACAGTTCAAACAACGTCGGTGAGCAACAGCGCCGTGGGCATGATCGACTATATGGAATTGTATTCGAGCAAAGGCAACATTCGCATGTATATGAGACAAGCGATGGTGTACAAGGACTTGAACAATCCACAAGCCTATAGAATTTTCGGCGGTGTGGGTATCGGAACAGTGAACGGCTACACTTGCAGCTCAAGCTTCGGTGTGAACGCTTACTATCCGTACTAAAATCATTAACAAATTTCCAACGAAAAGCCCGGGAGTGCATTCCCGGGCTTTTTGTTTTTGTGACATAATACTTCTTGCGCTTGGATGAAAGTCTGGGTCTAATGAGTCTATGGAATTACCTCTTTGGATCGACTTCTTTGATGAGCTGCAAAATGTACGAGGGCGTTCTCAGAATACGGTGATGGCTTATCGCCGCGACCTGGAACTCTATATCGAGTATAAAAAAACCAACAAAACGGTGACGGGATTCTATGAGTTTATGAAGAAACATAAACTCTCGACGCGCTCGCAAGCGCGTGTGATCTCTTCGCTCAGAACTTACTTTAAGTTCTGCGAAACTCGCGGTCAGACATGCCCCGAGCTTCGTGAGTTACGTCCACCAAAAGTGAAAGTCGGCTTGCCGAAGGTTTTGACTCCGCAGGAGTTCCAACAGCTTTTCGATGCGGCAGAAGTGAATGACCCTGTGAAGACTGCGCGCAATCAACTGACGTTGTTATTCTTGTACGGTTTGGGTTGCCGTGTCTCTGAATTGATTTCTTTGAATGTAACAGATTTTAATCAAACGGATCGTTGGATTAAAGTTTTGGGTAAAGGCAGCAAAGAGCGTTTGGTTCCTTTGACGGAGCGTCTGGCAGAGAACTTGACTCAGTACTTGCGTGAATACCGTCCGACGTTGATCAAAGAAAGCTCCCAAGCGATCTTGATCAATGATCGTGGTCATCGTCCTTCGCGCGTTGACGTGTGGAGGTGGTTGGCATCTTGGTCGACTCGTGCAGGTTTTGCTGAGCCCGTAAATCCGCACAGATTCCGCCATGGTTGTGCAACAGCGTTGCTTGAAAGTGGCGCGGACCTTCGTTCGATCCAAATGTTGTTGGGACACGCAAGTATTCAAACAACTCAGATCTACACGAATGTGACGACAAATACGATGACTCGCACGATTGAGGAGCATCATCCGCTTTCTCAACTGCAAGAAGTTGAGAAGTAATCGTCCGAAATTCGCTTTAAGATTTATATGACTAAGAATTAAGGGCTCGCAGAACTGCGGGCCCTTTTTTGCTTTTGTGCTCGGTCATGAAAATCAAATCACTTATTCGCGAACAAGATGGCCTCGTCCCAGTCGAGGTTGAAATCAACTTTATCCCCGGACTGCCTAATATTCAATTTTTAGGACTGCCTGATCAGGGCATCCGCGAAAGCATTCATCGAATTAAGAGCGCCATCCGTGCGCAAGCCTTTGAGTTTCCCAAAGCACAGCAGATCCTCGTGAATTTACGTCCCAATCATCTCAAGAAAAGTTCTCGCGGTTTGGAATTGGCCGTGGCCTTGGGGATTTTGTGGGAATCAGAACAACTCAGCAAACCCGACACCTCGGAGACTTGGGTGTACGGGGAGCTGGGGTTGCTTGGTGAAGTCTTTGAGCCCGACGATCTGACGCGGGAATTTGAACCCGACGGAAATGTCCTGGTATGGACGGGGCGGGGGCAGAATTCCAAAGCGACTTTTGATCGCGCGGTGATGTCGTGTTTGCAAGACGTGCGCGAGCCAGAACATGTGCCCGGCGTCGTGCGAGAGTATGAAGTGACTAGGCCCGAACAAGACTTAGCGTTGCAATTTCCAGAGCGACAGGCGCGGCTCTTGGAAGTGATCGCGCTGGGTGAGCATTCGGTGTTATTAGCAGGACCTGCAGGTTCAGGAAAGAGCACGATAGCTCGAACTTTGTCGGCTTTGTTAAAGAGTCCTTCACAAGATGAAATGCACACGATTTCTCGTAACAACCGGGTTGAAGGCGAGGCCCCTCTTCGCTGGAGACCCGTGGTCCATCCCCACCATTCAACAACTCCGTTAGGATTGATTGGTGGGGGTGTTCCCCCTTTCAAAGGAGAGATCACTCGTGCGCACAAAGGCATGATGATCCTCGATGAACTCTTAGAATTTCATCCGCGCGCTCAAGAAGCCTTGCGCGAACCGATGGAGGAATCGTGTATTCGCATTCGTCGCGGTCGCTATGTTCAAGAGTATCCTGCGGAAGCTTTGGTGATTGCGACAACGAATTTGTGTCCCTGTGGTGACTGGGTTCCCCGCGCCAGAGTGGTTTGCGGAAGATCTCTTAAGAAGTGCCAATCCTATGCAGAGAGATTGTCGGGGCCCCTCGTAGATCGCTTTCAGGTGACCTTCTTTACTCAAAAAAGAGAAACCGGAGGGCAAGTGCTGGCCACAGATATTCTTAAGCGTCTGGAGAAAGCTCGAGAGTTTCGAAGTGTGCTGGCGGAAAAAGATGTGCGCTTTACAAAGCTTGCTTCGCGATGGCGATTTGAAGATCTGGTGTTGGACTTACCTAGTTTCTATATGAAAGAGCTCTTTCCTCAAGAATTGTCCTCGCGCCGCCGCGAACTCGCAACGCTGCGAGTCGCTAGAACGCTGGCTGACTTGGAATTACAAGAAAAGCTCGAACCCCGCCACGTCGAGACCGCCTTGAAAATGACTTTTGAGCCATTCGAGTCATTGAAGCGGTTGGGGAATTGAAGTATGTATAAAATATGTATACTATATAAAGAAGGTAATTATGCCGAGGATTAAGTACTTACAGTCTGTCCTCGGCGGACTTTCAGTGTGGATTTATTATGGTGATCACGGTTTTCCTCATGTGGAGATTTATAAAGGCAAACCGGAATCATATGAAGCTCACCTCAAGTTAAACATCGTCGATTTTACGCCTCTTGAAGTGAATGGGTTTTCTGAGGGGGCTGTAAGAACGATCATTAAATCGCTTCGTCCCTATAGGGAAATGCTTCTGGAGGACTGGTGTGAAATCATCAAAGGCTAAACTCAATTACGGAAAAGTAGAGGTGGACTCCGAAGCTTTTGCTCCCGAAAATGTAAAGCTCAGAATTTCGGCAATGGTGGATGCAGACATTGTTTTTGCGCTTAAGGAGAGAGCAAAAAAAGAGAAAACCAAGTATCAAACCCTGATGAATTCGATCCTTAGGCAAGCTGTTCTTGGGGGAGAGCCTCTTCAGATTGATGCCATTGAGGCCGCGCTCCTGAAACGAGGATTTGTAAAGAAATGAACACTTTGTAAGGTTATTTCGGGCATTAAAAAACCGCCTCTTGGGCGGTTTTTTAAATTTGGAGGTGACGAGCGGATTTGAACCGCTGTAGCAGCTTTTGCAGAGCTGAGCCTAACCCCTCGGCCACATCACCCCTGAGATATAGGAAGACACAATCTAGGGAAAAGGACCAATTTAGTCAACTTGAATCATGCTGTTTACCTTAAAAACGGTTTAATGCGGACTTGGTCCTGGTTTTGGACCCTAATATTCGATAACAACGCCAAAAATTTAAGCGATCTTCCAGGAGACTTTTCCGAGGGAAACAAGAGTTCCTGTTTGGTCATGGATAGGGAAGATCGTCGAAAGATGTTTCTCGGCCACGCCATCGATAAGGTAAAGCTCTTCAAAGGTTACCGGGCGCTGATTCGAGAGTACTTCTTTTTCTTTTTCCAAATCCGTTGCGATAGATACTTCATTTAGAAAGTTCTTCGGACTTTTACCGATGATCGCAGTTCTTGGCAGTCCCAGAAATTTGGAAAAAGCCTCGTTGCAACTGGTGATAACGTCTTCGGTGTCTTTCACCATCAACAGGAATGGCGCTGAATCTAAAATCTGCTGAATGCGAATTTTGAAATTGCGTTCGTCAGTAACATCGCGAGCAGAGGCGAATCGGACTCCGAGTTCGAGATCAGCGGCAGCACTCCAGCTGAGAGTTCTGTAGTTACCATCAATGCTGCGATAACGATTTTCGAAGCCTACTGAGCGCATGCCCATATTCAAAACTTCGATATTTTTTCTCGTCGCGTCTTTGTCGTCAGGATGAATGAAATCAAAGAAGGGGGTGCTCAAAAGTGTGTCTTCGGTATAACCCAAAGTTCTAACTAAGGACTTGCTGACTTTTTTAAGATGACCGTCCTGACCTGCAATGGCCATCAAGTCACTGGAGATTGAAAAGAATCGATCTAAAGTGATTTGAGAGCCTTCGGTTTCAGAGAGCCGCACTTTAAGTTTTCGATAGGCGCGCAGGGCTTTTTCGGATTCCAGGTTGGAGGAGTGACAGGTCGCGATTCCAAAACAGGATAATGCCGGAATCAGAATGATAAAGGCGACCATCTCTCCGGTGCCCAAGGCGGGAAGCATAAGGGCTGCGATGGCAAAGATCACCGACAACAGTAAAATAGAGATCAAAGAAAACAGAGTGATTCGGTTCTGGGTTTTCCAGAAACTAAAATACTCCGTGGTTTTTTTCTGATCGCTTTGGTCCACTTAACGCCTCATATCAAGCGTATTGGATCATATATAACCGCTATCAATGTTTCAAGCAAACTTACAACATAAGTGAGTGAGCGGGGGCAGATCCCAAGGGTTGATAGTCTTTGCATGGGTCGTCTCGCTGTGAGTATCATTTTTACTGAAGATATCAGTCTCCCTTTTTCGGTGATGGTAAGATGAAGCTTAAAAAGATCTCGGTCATAAAGTCTAATAATTCTCTCGATACATTGTCTGTGGCAGATTGGGTTTATTCTCCCTTCGAAAAAGCTCAGCTTAAGAATTTAAGAAAGTACATAGAGGCCAAGGGGTTTAAACCAGCTCAACGAACTGAATGTGAGTTCGTCATGTCAGCACTTTCATGGGTGACTAGTCAGTGGGCGCACGATGGCTTTAATGCACCTCCAAAATCTTTTCATGCGCTCAATATTTTGAAAGCGGTCCACAAAAAGAAAGAGCGTTTTCGTTGTGTTGAGTACGGTGGGGTTCTTGCGGAAGTTCTTCAATCTTATGGTTTTATAACGCGTGCACTTTTTCTAAGAAGCAACGACGTGGCTTATGGTGGATTTGGTCAAGGACACGTCGCCATGGAAGTATGGCTCAACGATCTCCAGAAGTGGATTTTTGTAGATCCTCAATTTGGCGTGTATTTGGTTGGAGGGAGCCGAAAAGTACCGTTGAATTACTATGAGATCTATCAAGAGAAGAAAGCGGGGCGCTTTGCGAAGCTACAGGTTAAAGTAGCGCCGGGATGTGCTGGCGTTGTTGCCAACAAGTCTTATAAAGATGGGTATAAGAAGTTTTTGAAAGAATACTTTGGTCATATCTGTGTGAATAATTCAGAAATAAAAGTGAGTGCTTCGCTATTACTGGAATCGGTAACGACGCCAGTGACTTTCCAGGGGCTTCGACTCGACAATGGACTTTATACTTCTCGCGCGGAATTATTTTATCCACAGATGAATCGCGTCGCTATTCTTTTGAGTTATAAAGAAGCTGGGAACGGTGTTGGTAAGAGCTTTAAAGAGCTGGGGATTAAAACAGATCAAGATTATTTGCAGAAGATGGCTATGTTTGCGGTGAAGCCGGAATTCAATGTTCAGCTGAAGTCTGGATCTAAAATTAAAGAAAGATATCAATACCGAACGTCAGCAAAAGGCCAGTGGATCCGTATCGTTGGAAACACTTTTGAGTGGTCGGCATTTAAAGAGACGAACGACCTTGAGGTTCGGGCGGTGAATGAGTTTGGTCGCCCGGGGCCGACGACATTTATGAAGCTTGCATATAAATAGGGAATAAGTTTGTAATGTTGATCAGAGGACTCTATGCGTATTCTTGCAATCTCCGGAAGTTTAAGAGCAGGTTCAACTAACACCGCGCTGTTGTTAGCGGCGAAGTTGTTAGCACCAGAGTCAGTCACGGTTGAGATTTCTCCTCCTCTTTCGGAGCTGCCGTATTTCAATCCGGATTTGGACAACGAAAACCCGCCTGAAAGTGTTCAGAAATTTCGTAAAAGCATCAACAATGCTGATGCACTTCTCATCTCAACACCAGAATACGCTCATGGCATACCGGGGCTGCTTAAGAATGCGCTGGATTGGCTTGTGAGTGATACGGAATTTGAAGGCACGCGAATAGGTCTGCTGTATGGCTCGGCTTCCGATGCGAGTTTCGCGAAGGAAGCTTTACTTGAGGTTTTAACGACGATGTCGGCTCGCGTGGTTCCCGCTGCGATTGTGAGCATCGCGGGGGCTCGTTCAAAGATTGCTCCGGATGGTCGCATTCTTGATAAGTCGGTCGAAGCAGATCTTCGCCATGCCATTGAAGCCTTGGCGCGAGATTATGCGACGGAGGCTTAAGCCTCCGTCCGTCTATTTGTTATAAATACTTCTTAAGTTTCTCTGGCAACGCGATGGTGCCGTCTTCTTTTTGATGATTTTCAAGTAATGGCACAAGAACTCTTGGTGTCGCAATCCCTGTACAATTGAGAGTGTGACAGAACCTGATTGTTCCCTCTTTGTCTTTATAGCGAAGACCGGTCCGCCGTGCTTGCCAGTCCGTGAGGTTGCTGCAGCTGTGGGTTTCGCGATATTTGTTTTCGCTGGGGACCCAAGCCTCAATATCATTCATTCGATATTTTCCAACGCCCATGTCGCCGGTGCATGCTTCAACAACTTGGTAGGGGATTTCAAGATCGCTCATGATCTCCTCTGCGATTGCTAGCATGAAGCGGTGTAATTGCTCACTAGTTTCAACGTTGTTTTCGCAAAGAATATACTGCTCCGTTTTGTTGAACTGGTGAACGCGAAGAATTCCTCCCGCATCTTTTCCAGCGCTACCGGCTTCACTTCTGAAACAGGGGCCATAAGCGGCGTATTTGATGGGAAGGTCTTCAGCTTTTAGAATCTCATCTTTGTGCAGGTTGTTCACCAGCACTTCGCCTGTGCCCGCAAGGAACAAGTCTTGATCTTCTAGTTTGTAGACTTGGTCTCGCCCCGTAGGAAAATGTCCCGTTCCCACAAAAGCTTCTTCTCGCGCAAAGGCGGGGACTGTCAAAACATCGAAGCCCTTTTCTTTGAGCTTATGCAACGTCATTCTGTGGATGGCCATTTCTATAAGAACC
>JAGIAF010000130.1 GCA_017745015.1 Bdellovibrio sp.
GCTTCCTGATCGGCGAGAACAGCTCGGTCGCGAGATGGCAGAGGCTGCTGAGATTTATGTTGAAGCGTGGCGCTCCGGTGAAAAACGAAAAACTCATTAAGGAGTTACGCCCTCGCCGGACATATCGATAATGAATTGTTCAGAGTAGAGATCTACAACAAGGCTTCCATTTTGGAGGCCTTGTTGTTTTGGAGTGAAGTAAGCACGAACTGTGCATTTCTGTTCCGGGGGTAATACCTCAGGGCAATTCGTTTCTAGAGTGTAGTCGTCGCCAGTGAGAGTCACTTTTTGAATATGTAATTGTTGGTCCTGCTTGGCGCGAAGATTCCAGTGGCTGGTCACTGTGGATCCGACTTCAACTTTTCCAAAGTTATGAGCCATACGATACTCTTTAGCATTTGCAGTGAGTGCCCATAAGGCGAGTGCGCTCGGTAACATAACAATTCTTTTCATGGAGAGTCCTCTGACGGAAACTTCTAGAGGGCTTCATGATCTATGTCAATTAGTGATCGAGAGGGCGATCCTGAGGTTTTGCTTTAGGAGGTAGAGGAGTTGCGATGGGAACCTCTGGAAGTTCTTCATCTTCCTCAACCCAGGCTTGAAGAAGTGTATAAGTGACGGCGAGAATGACCGGGCCTATAAAGAGTCCCACAACGCCAAAGGCGAGGAGACCACCGAGGACGCCGGCAAGAATTAATAGGAACGGAAGGTCTGCTCCTTTTTTGATTAAGATCGGTCGAATCACGTTGTCCATAGTTCCGACGATGAGAGCCCATACTAAAAGAAGACTTCCCGCTAAATTGTGATCCTTGTAGAAGAGCCATCCGACACCAATAAGAAGGGGAATAGCAGGACCGAGTTGCGCGATGCAAAGCATGAACATCACGGCAATCAAGATCCCAGAGAACGGAACTCCTGCGATCAGCAAACCGGCGCCTCCTAAAAAAGTTTGAATGAGTGCTGTCACCACGATGCCCATGGCAACGGCTTTAATGGCTTGCGCTGCTAAGACAAGCGCCGATTCACCCCGAGCTCCTGCGAGACGATGTCCAAAGCAGCGAAGGCCATAGGCGGCCCACTCGCCCTTCGCAAAGAGCAATCCGCACAAAACCAAGGTCAGGATCAGATGAATAAAAAAGAACCCGGCGTTTTTCGCGGTGGCTGTGATCCACGTCACGACAGACTTGGTGTAGGGTTTCAAATATTCGCCAAGGGCACCCGCACCTCCCGCCGAAACTTTATTCCATTCGCCGAGAATTCGTTCTTTGCCGATAGGAAGTTTTTGAAGAACCGCGGGCGGGGGAGGGAGTTGATATTCAGGAAGCTTTTGCACCCAAGCAATGGCGTCGTCAGTGCGGGAAAGAATAACATATGCACTGAGTCCTACAGGAACTAAGACTAAGAGAGCCATCGCGAGCATCATCGCAGTGACGGCGAGAGAGCGTTTGCCTTTAAGATGTCGCTGACAGAAGTGCATCATCGGCCATGTCGAAACCACGATCATTGTTGACCAAATAAGCGACGGCAAAAACGGCAGTAGGACCCATACGCTGCATGCTGAGAGGGCGATAAGGAAAAAGGAAACTAAGAGAGTCCGAGGAAGATTGCTTGGTTTCGTGTCCATAAAAAAATACTATAGCGCGCAGCATAGAAAGCCTATCTCAGATGCGATTTTATGAGAGCTTACAATGCATGGAGCAGTTCTCGGTAAAAGTGGCTTTAATAATGCTGAGAGGGGTTGATTTATGTCCCAGAGCAGATTACTTGCACCTTCATGAAACACACACTGTTAGCGATCTGCTCATTGTTATTTATCTCTGGTGCCCAAGCTGGTGAATCTGGAACTTACGGTTATGCTTACTGGGGCCCTAAATTTATTCGTGAATATTTGAAGCAAGTAGACGACAACTCTCCAGCGGAAGGTGCGCCTCGCTGTGAAAGTATGTACAGCAATGCTTTATCAAAGGGCGTTCTGGATATTCGTTATGCTCTTGGATATTTCGACGATTCAACAGGTCATGATGCGATCTGGAATGGCATCAACTACGGCTTGTCGCCAAGTCTTGATATCGAAGTTTACAATGCTTTGCGGTCAGAGTGGACATCTCGCTGTCGTTCGCGCACGCAACGACTGTGTGGATTTAAAGAATCCGGCGATCCAAAAAATGGTTTAGCGATTTTGCAGAAGAACATGGTGCTTCATGGTCGTCAAATCTTGGTTCGTATTACATTGACTCAGTCTTCAGCAAGTCCTTCTTTTGTGTTAAACAAAGGTAAATTGAAAGATCGCCAAGATTTTCTTACGGCTCAATCTGAAAAGTACTTCTTTGGTGGTTTGAGATCTGCGGATATCGTTCTTTATAACGGTCACTCACGCAATGGTGGTGGGCCAGACTTTGCTCCGCCAATTTTGAATTCGGCAAACAAAGTGAATTACAAAGGTTACTATGAAGTTAAACGTCCTGGCATTCAAAAGACCTTGGCCGCTCTTCAAGAGAATCCAAACAAAGGCATCATCATTGGTTTGTTCTCTTGTTACTCTCGTTTGCATTTCTATAAAACATTTACGGCAGCGAATGCCAATCAACGTATGATTCTAAGTGCAGAGACCATTGATTATGTCGATTCACTGAAGGCGTCGGTGGGGTATCTAGAAGGTTTCCTGCGTGGAACATGCGGTGATGATTTGGCTGCCACAGCCAAGCAGTACGACAAGATTAGATCTGGATTTCAAGGTTACAAACTCAATTAATTAAGGGCTCTTCGGAGCCCTTTTTCGTTTCTTTCCATGACCAAATACATATTGCCAGTATCGATGACCCTTGGTGAGGTTTTCTGGTGAGCGTTATTCAAACAACATGGAAAGGAATCGAATCTATGAAAAGCACACTAATGACGGCGACATTGTTGGCCATGCTTGCAACTCCTGCTGTGACTTATGCGGTAGATGTTCAGGGCGAAAGGGTCGTCACAGCCGATCCGAATCAAACCGAAGTCATGACTAATGTTCAAGTTGAAGCAAAGGTTGTGAAAGTCGACAAAAAAACACGCGAAATCACTTTGAAGGACAGTTCCGGCGATGAAACGACAATGGTCGCGGGGGATGATGTTCGCAATTTTGATCAAATCAAAAAAGGCGACATGCTTCGCGTGAACTATCGTGAATCACTGATGTGGGAATTGCGTAAGGGTGGCGGCTCCACTGTCGGAATGAAGCAGGCCACAGAGACAGTTCGCGCTGAACCCGGTCAGAAACCAGGCGGCACAATCACAAATCGTGTGACGGCGACAGGGACGGTGACGAAAACAGATAAAAGCAAACAATCTGTAACTGTGAAGGGGCCGAATCGCACAGTGACTTTGAAAGTTCCAAATCCAGATGCATTTAAGAACATCAAAGTCGGCGATCAGATTGAAGCTGTTTATACAGAAGCATTGGCCGTTTCTGTAGAAAAAGTAACTAAGTAGTTTTTATTAAAACTCTTCGGGTTAAGTACCCGAAGAGTTTGCTTCTTCTGCAACTGCAGGGAAGAAATTTCCTTTTGGATTGATCACATGGCCTGCCGGGATGCCAGTTCCCAACTCTTCAGCACGGAATACAGTTTCTGGTAAGTTCAAAGACTTACGAACTTCTTCCATCGTAGCAGGAACAAATGGCGCCAACATAATCATCAAATTCTTCAATACATAGAAACATGTAAAAAGAGCGTCTTTTCTGTCAGCTTCAGGCGCCCGATCATCGTGGGGTTTAAATTGAGAGAAGAGCGAGTTGATTTGTCTCGCATAGTTTTCAATTTGTCCCAACAACACGGCGTAATCGCCTTTTTGCATAGAGCGAAGGTACAGTTGAACCAACTTAACGGTTTCTGCTTCCGCTTTTCCAATCAATTTGCCTTCTGGAACTTTGCCGTCGAATTTTGAAATACAAGCAGACAAAGGTTTTTCCAAAGCAGCATTCAATGGACCCGCCAAGAATTTATTGCGCTCAGCAAAGTGATCGAAGTCAAAATTCGAAGCTTTCACTGGCAAACTTAAAAGCGCTAGGAAGTAACGAACTTGATCTGGTGAGTAGCCCATTTCAAGCAACTGATCGCCTGTATAGAAATTGCCAGTAGACTTACTCATTTTTTCGCCGTTTACCATCAAGTGGAAAACGCTCAAAATCTCAGTCATTTGCAAATCACCTTTTTGCGGAAGTTGCTGTGGATCTTGCTTGTGACCAAGCCACATAGATCCTTGCATGATCACATAGAAGAAAACGTTGTCTTGTCCCAAGAACTGCACAACGGTCGCCTCTGGATCGCACCAGAAATCTTTGTATTGTTCCACGGGACGACCCGATTGCTTCAAAGCCACTTGTGTAAAGACAATCGGCGCAATCAAAGAGTCCGGCCACACGTAAAGAGTTTTACCCTTCATGTCTGGATCAATTTCCGGAGGAACAGGGATGCCCCATGAAACGTCACGAGTGATGGGGCGGTAACCCCATTTATCCGTAACCACAGAAGGGATGCCAGCGGCTTCAAGTGTTGCTTGTGCTTGCGCAAGATCTGCTTTCGTATCAAAAAGGCATTCTACTTTTTTGCCAGGAACATAACGAGATTTATGTTTTGGCAAAGTTGCTTTGATTTCTTTGTATTTCTCTTCGTGTACGTTCTCGAATCGGCAACCGATCAAAACTGTGTTGCTGACTTCTTGAACCACTGCTGAACGCCAGGCTTTGGTTTTAGTTTCAATCCAAGCTTTGAGTGGATCGGCTACTTTCCACATATTCAGCCACCAGTGAGCTGTGTCACGCAACTCAGGTTTTGCATCGCTCAACTGGCTCCGTGGATCAATCAATGTGCTTGGGTCGAATTGGGTTCCGCAAGCATCGCATTCATCAGAATACGCCTCGGTGTTGCCACAATTAGGGCACGTACCACGAACGAAACGGTCTTGTAGGAAGCGATTCATTTTTGAATCGTACCATTGCTTAGTGACACGTTTATCAAGAAGACCATTCGCATACATCTTGCGCATGAAATCTTGAGAGTAAGCCTCGTGAAGAGGGTAAGTCTCTGGGCGAGAAGTTCCAGTGAAAATATCCGTCTGCACGGAGTATTTTTTCAGAGTGTCTTTTTGTTGTTCGTGAATAGTATCGATGAACTCACGAATTGTTTTTCCGGCTTTGACCGCCGCAACTTCACTTGTTGAGCCGTGATCGTCGTTACCGTTAACAAACAAAACATTTTCCGCGCCGATGAGCATTCTCATCCAGCGCGCATAGATATCAGCAGGGACGTGGGCTCCCGCCAAGTGACCTAAGTGAAGGGGGCCGTTGGCGTAGGGCATGCCTGCTGTGACAACGACCTTTTTAGGTTTTTTGAAATTTTGAAGAACCGATTTAACGTCGGAAGGTGGTGCGTATTTGTTTTCTGGTTTTGAATCTTGCTGCATTTCTAACCTCTGAATTGCTAATTTACCTGAAATATCAAGGGGATGCAAACGATGCTAGGGCTAGGAAATGGAAAAGGCCCGAAGGTTTACCTTCGAGCCTTTATTGGTTGCGGGGGCAGGATTTGAACCTGCGGCCTTCGGGTTATGAGCCCGACGAGCTACCGGGCTGCTCCACCCCGCGACAGTGACAAGTGAATGTCTGAGGTCTTAGTTCTATAGAGAACTCCCCCCATGGTCAATGAATCCTTTGTTATATTTTAAAATGGCCCTGCGTATCATTCCCTGTGATTTGCTCGTTACTTCGAATTGTGCTGAAGTTATAGGATGAATTGGAAGAATATTCTCAAAGTTAGCGGAATCGTTGTCAGTGTTTGTATGGTCTTAGTTGTCGGATTGGGAGTTTGGTTTTTGTCAAACCTGCCGGGGCCCTCTGATCTCAAGCAGGCGATGACTCCAAAAGCTTTACAAAGTTCGTCAGCAAGAACTCACTCAGTTCAATCTGAGTCGGTCGAGTCATCACAATCTAAGGCTGAAGAGCCGTCACCAAATGTCCCTCTGGGCTCGGAAGAACGAAAAGAAAAACTCAAAGCAAATTTTTCTGAGCTAGTGAAACGAGACTTCACAAATTCAGAAAAACCCATAGTGGACGCCTGTCGAAATTTAGTGCGTTCTGGTGAAGCTCAGATTTTTCGTTCGAAAGAAGATGTTTCCAGCGTAAAATTCATAGAGGCGTTATTGAGTGAAAAGCAAGACCCTGTGGCGGAGACTCTTGCACCGATCCTGCGATTTGTTTTTCGTGCCCCGGGGTTGGCGGAAGTCATTCGCATGTCTGATGAAGCGAAAGGCGATGAAGGAATTGTTAAGAAAGCTGAGTTTTATGGGGAGCTTTATCGAGCCGCCTCTTACTTGAAGCAAAATACTCAAACTTTGAATCAAGTTTTACAAAAATCATATAATCTTCATATGCTCGCAAAAGCGGTGGCGTTAAAGCCGCAACTTGCAAGTGACGGAGCGACGATGAGTTTCTGCGAGCAAATTGAACAAAGCTTGCAGAACTCGGACGATCTCGATGCTGATGCGCAATCGAGTGAGATGCAAAAATTCCTTCAGGATTCAGGCGTTGAGCCTCAGGCCATTGGTTTTGATCCAAAATATCGTTCTAATGTTAGTCTGAAGCTCCATGGTCGCACACTGTCGTTGGCCGATGCCTGGTTAATGAAGTTGTTTGCCACAGATGTGCAGAATTCAGACAAGGTCACACAATAAGGAGTCGATTCGTGAAACAGGTTTTGATCACCGGAGCATCCACAGGAATCGGATTTGAGACTACCAGAGCTTTGCTCGAGGATGGATACCGTGTGTGGGCAGGAGTTCGAAAGCCTGAGGTGTTGGAGCGCCTGAAGCAAGACTTCGGGGATCGCCTGACAATCTTAAAACTCGATGTGACAAATGTCGACGATATCGAGGCGGCCTTCGAAGCTGTTCAAGATCAATTGAAGGAAAAAAGTGAATTCATTGTGATCAACAATGCAGGGATAGCGAATGGGGGTCCTATCGAAGGACTAGCTATCGAAGAGTGGCGTAAAGTGTTTGAAGTGAACGTTTTTGCCATGGTAGAGATGACTCAAAAGTTTCTGCCTATTTTGCGTCGTACGAAAGGCCGCGTGATTAATATCGGCTCTATTAGCGGCCGTATTGCCTCGCCATTTTTGGGACCGTACTGTGCTTCAAAATTCGCGGTGCGATCTTTCTCTGATTCCCTTCGTCGCGAAGTTGGTTATTTCGGTGTTCGTGTAAGTTTGATTGAGCCAGGCCCTATTCGTACAGAAATTTGGTCGAAATCCATTCGCAGGAGTGATCAAGTTGCCTCGACCTTTACGCCTGATGTTCAGCAAGCCTATGGCAAGCTCATGGAATCATTGCGCGAAGGAGTGACTAAAGCAGCCGAGGATGCGGCTCCAGTTGAGCTTGTCACAAAAAGTATTTTGCATGCAGTGGAAAGTCGTTTTCCGAGAACCAATTATTTGGTGGGAAAAAATATTCAGCTCCAAGCAACGCTCGTTCAGTTCTTACCTGCGAGCGTGATGGATACTTTGGTAAAAGCTGGTCTGCGATTTAAAAAAGGCTGATCGCAGACCTTCAGAAAACTATTTGCGAGTCACAGTTTGAGACTCCCCTTTATCATTCAGAGTAACGACTTTATTTTTCGTCACACGAATTGTAGGAATCTCATCATCCGATAAACCATCTGCTTTCATTTTCTCAACTTCGAAAGGCACGAGTTGTTTTGCGCCTTTTTTATCTGGATGAAGTTTGTATTGGTGAGCGCAGTTTTTAGAGCAAGTGTCTTTTTTAAACTCAACTTCAGCGCAGTCCACGCAGATCAATTCTTCAGAGTCGCAGCGCTTGCACTCAATTTTAATTTCAGATGGCTGACCGCAGTGAGGGCAAAGTCCATATTTCACTGAAGGCTGAAGGTTTTGGTCCAAAGCCACGCGGTGATCGAATACAAAGCATTCGCCTTCGTATTGATCATTTGGATACTCATTAAGGTAGTTAATGATACCACCTTCGAGTTGGTAAACATTGTCATAACCTTGTTTTTGAAGTTCCAAAATGCCTTTTTCACAACGAATGCCGCCAGTACAGAAGATCAACATCTTCTTATCTTTAGCGATACCTTGCGCTTCGATGTACTGTGGGAAATCAGTGAATTTTTCGATGTCTGGATTTAAAGCGCCTTTGAAAGTGCCAATCTTATATTCGTACCAGTTGCGAGTGTCGATCATCACAAAGTCTTTTTCTTCTTTCAAAACTTTGTTCCATTCCGTTGGAGATAGGTGGTGATTCACGCCTTCAGGCGGCATCATTTCGGGGATGCCCGTTGTTACGATCTCTTCGCGGATTTTTACTTTAAAGCGACGGAAAGGCGCTTTTTCAGAATAAGAGTCTTTATAAAATTGCTCAGGTTGTTTGAAGTAATCGCGGATGAACTGCTTCCACAAATTGAAAGACTCCTCAGAAGCGGCAGCAATCGTAGAATTGTAACCTTCGTGGCCCAAGATAATGAGGCCTTTGATATTGAGTTCTTCGGCTTTGTTTTCTAAGTCAGTTTTAACTTGCTCAGGATTTTCGACTTTAAGAAATTTATAGAAAGTCGTAACATAATGCTTCTGCGCATTTGTGGAAGTCATATTCAGCACCTCAGTTGTCCAAACCCGGCTCCAAACCAGGGGGAGTTGAAAGTTATGGGACGTTTATAAGGGCCTCGGGCGCAATCTGCAAGAGGGAAAGCGACTTTCAGCGTTAAATCCACCCCGAAAGGGTAAAAACTTGCAGGTCCCGCCTGGGATCGCTTAAATACAGTTTTTACAGTCAATTTAAAGGTTTAAGTATGCTAGCCACTCCGGCAATTCAAAAAGAAATTCAAAGACGTCGCACCTTCGCAATCATCTCGCATCCCGATGCTGGTAAGACCACGTTGACGGAAAAGTTGCTCTATCATGGTGGCGTGATCCATGAAACGGGTGAGGTAAAGGGTAAGTCCGGCGCGAAAGCCGTGACATCAGACTGGATGGAGCTAGAGCGCCAAAAGGGTATCTCCATCACGTCATCGGTGATGACCTTCGATTACAACGATCTGCGCGTTAACTTGCTAGATACTCCAGGCCATAAAGACTTCTCTGAAGATACATACCGTGTATTGATGGCCGTAGATTCCGCAGCGATGTTGATCGACGTTGCCAAGGGTGTGGAAGAGCGTACTAAGAAACTTTATGAAGTTTGTCGCCTTCGTAAAATTCCTATTTTCACTTTCGTCAATAAACTCGACCGCGAAGGTAAAGATCCTCTGACATTGATCGATGAAGTCGAAAAGACTCTGAATATGCAGTGCTACCCAG
>JAGIAF010000131.1 GCA_017745015.1 Bdellovibrio sp.
CCTTCTAGCTGCACTCTTAAAAATGAACCCTCTTGCAAAGAACTTACAAATTCAAAAGCTCGCTGCAAAAGTAAATTTGGCAAAAGCCGTGGCTTCCGGAAACCCTATTGCGATTACTGCTGCGGAAACACGACTTCTCACTATCCAACAAAAACAAGCTCAACTCGATATTCGACAAAAACAGGTCATTGTGCAGAGCAATCTCTTACTTGCCAACGCTCATTCGATGGGGGTCCGAGAGCTGCAAAGATCTTCACGGGAACTTGATGGCTACAGAAGTCTTTTCATTAATTCAAACTTTATAAAACCGGGTGCGGCTCCCCGGCTGGCTGTCCGTCCGGACTCTACGGACATGGCTCCGACATACAATCTTGAAGAGAACTTCGAGGAAAAACAAGCTTTGGCCCACACTTGGCAATATCGCCTCTCGCTTCAACCTTATTGGCGCAGCTTTATCACTGGCAACTTTTCCTTTGAAGGCTCCTGCGCTGTTACTTTGAAAGAGGAAAACTCGAAATGGATTCCAAAAATCAGAAAGGCCAAATCTTAATTGAAATTGCCATTATCATGGCGTTTATCGTTCTCGTTATCTTCGGTGCCTTAGTTCAACTTACCAAAATCAAAGATCGTCATCAGCAATATCAATTCTCGACAGGAGTAAATCATGGAAAAATGGCGCCAATTCAAAATCGAAACTAAAGTGTTGGTCATTGGTTTTCTTCTGCTCGGAGCTATCGCTTTTCTTAGCTCTCAGAAAAAAGATCCGGATACTTCTTCACAAGACTCAACAGCTCCTTCTAAATCCGTTGACACTTTTATCCCGCGCGGCACTGTGCTGGTGCCCTTGGAGCTAGCCAATGCTGAGTCCTTAAGTTCCCTCGTAGGCGATATGGGCGGCGTTGTAGATCTTTATCTTGCCGCAAATGAAACCCGCAAAGGCGGCTTAAAGGTTGGGTCCAAGCTGAAACTTCTGCGCGCCCCCTTGAATCCTCAACAATACGCGGTGCTGGTGAAGGACTCGGAAAGCACGCGCTTACTGAGCTACAGCGGTCCCTTTATCGCCGTTGTTCAAAATCCTGATGAGCGCAGCACGGGAATTGCGCAAGAGAAAAGAAAATCCGTTTCCATCGACTATCAAAACTAGAGGTGCCTATGAATTCCGTTCTAGCTTTCACAATCTTGATTCGTTCCGGTGGCGCCAGCCCCGTGGAATTTGAAAATTTCGCTAAAGCCCACAGTGAATCCAAAACCTACGTGCAATACATCTCTGAACAAACACAAGAAAATCCCAGACTAGAAGAAGAGCTCTTCACGCTGGGCGAACGCTTGTCACAATCTGAGGATCTTCTGCCTCGCTTAGAACAACTTCAAAAAGAATACTCTCAAAGTCCCACAGCATTGCACTACACTTTCGACCTCACAAAAAAGCTCGTTGAAAGTGGGAAAGGTACAAATCTGGCCGGGACTGCCGTTCTAAATTGTAAGGCGCGCAGCCTTTTGCAAATCCCCTTGGAGAACTGCAAGAAAAGCGCAGTTGATTTCACAACTATTCAGCGCCAATGGCCACAAGTCGAATATGTGATGATCGAATCATTACTGTTTTCATTAAACCAAAGCCCTTTCGCAGAAATCTCCAAAGAGGCTGCTTATCAATGGACCTTGCTTTCTAACTCCCATCAAGCAGTTAAATTTTACGGCACCTACGAACAGTTGATGATTCAGCAATTGCGCTTTGAGCCCATGGCTGAGGGATCTTGTGATGGATTTTCAGTGAATGTGAATGACTTCAACGTCAACGCCAACGGCTTGATCTTTTTTAACTCCGAATGCACAAAGAAAATCAAAGAACCTCAAAAAGCGACTACCTACGGTGAGTGGTTCGATAGAAACAAAGCCTGGGTTCTCCCCGTCGGCGCCCTCTTTCTCGGCGGCGTGGCTTATTCCCTAAAAGATAAAGAGATCGTCATCGAAAAATAACTCGCTCGGTCGCAAAAAAAGAAGCAGGCACCTTTTAGAGAATGCGTTTTTCGTTGAAGATGACTTCTTTGATTTGGTTATCTTCAATCACAGTCCACGAATTTGTGTAGGTACTATCTGGATGACCGTGGAAGACCGCGATGTCGCCGGTGAATTTCTTGATGTCGTCTTTAGGGCTCTCTTCCAAAGCATACTTGTTCGCGAAGAACGAGCTTGGTTCGATGGGGCTGTCGCAACCGAAAGAGATTGGAATTTGTGCGTTCTTCAACGCTTCCCATGGGAAAACGTATTTGTACAAGCCATGAAGCTTTTGTTTCAACCATTTGCGATCACTTTGCCAGTGGCAAGGTTGCATATGGCAGCGCACGTGGAGTGGCTTCATCATTTGAATGGTTTCAGGACGCAGTACTTGGGCGTGCTCTAGATTCAAACGCCCAACGAAACCTTGTGCGGAAACTTTGCGTGCGAGTTGCACCATGTGATGAGCAGCCTCATCACCGATCGTGTGCACGGAAACCTCAAGGCCTGCGATCCACGTTCTTTTAAAAATCTCTTCGACGTCGGCAAGATTCCACAATGTTTTTCCGAAGTTATCGCCGTGGCCACCGTAAGGTTTTGAAAGCAGTGCTGTCTCAGAACCCAGGGAGCCGTCATAGAAAAACTTAACGCCTTTTGCGCGCAATAACTTTGATTCTGACTTGCGAGCTTGTTGTACCGATTGAATCACGCGATCCAAATCATTCAACTCATGAAAGGTGTAATTTTCTTCCACCGCTAAAGTCAGCTCGCCTTTTTCTTCCATCTCTACCAACAAAGCCCACAACTCATCCGTGCAGGACATATCACGAATATGAGTGAATCCCGCTTCGTTATAAAGCTTGCACGCCGCCAGGATTTGCTGACGCTGTTGTTCTTTTTGATAAGGAGGAATCTTCTCCCAAGATTGCAGATGATCTTTTTCGGAAAGCAATCCCGTAGCTGATTGCAAACCCAAGGCTTGCAATGCTTTAGAATTCACCCAGGCTGTGTGGCCATCAGCGCGACACAAATACACAGGATGATTTGGGAAGACTTTATCAAGAAGATCTTTGGAAGGAAGAGCTTTGCTGGCCCACTTGTTTTCATCCCAACCAAATCCTACGAGCCATCCGCCACGAAATGCAGTTTTGCCTTCAAGTTTGATATCTTGAACGGCTTCGGCACTTGGCAGATCAAAAAGACTTAGCCCCGCGGCGAATTCGCCGGTGGCAAGAAAGTGAGTATGGCTATCGTAAAGACGTGGGATCTTTAAAAGCATAAGGCCCTCTGTTTTAGCAGAAGGCCTTACGGTTTTTAAGTTATTTATTTTAAGATTAGCGACCTGTGCCGATTGGAGTCGTCGCACCGTTGCCTGGAACTGGGATACCACCGCCAGGGATCGTCGTGCCGCCACCAATTGGAGTCGTCGCGCCCGGAGCTGGAAGGATACCACCCGCTCCTTGAACTACCGAGCCCACGCCACCGAGCACGGCGCCTGAGCCGCCAAGATAGCTTGTGCCTGAACCGTAGCCCATATTCAAGTAGTCAAGCTTCATTCTAAGATTTGAAATCTCTTGCATGATGCTCATAGCCGTTTGTGTTTTTTGCATTTGTTGTTGCTGATATGCCTGCTGTTGAGCCATGTAGTTTTGATACTGCTGCATTTGCATTTGCATCATTTGTTGTTGCATTTGCATCATGCCCAAATCTCCAGCCATGCCGCCAGCAAATGAGTTCATCATAGAATTCATCATTGCCATACCGCCAGGATAAGAGTTCATCATTCCCATGCCGCCTGGGAAGGCGTTCATCATGGCCAAACCGCCTGGATAAGAGCTCATCATAGAGTTCATCATCCCCATGCCGCCTGGGAAGGCATTCATCATACCGCCGCCAATTGCGCTCATCATTGAACCTGGGTAGGCATTCATCATGGCCATACCACCTGGGAATGAATTCATCATTCCCATGCCGTTAGCAAATGAGCTCATCATTGAACCTGGGTATGCGTTCATCATCGCCATACCACCTGGGTAAGAACTCATCATACCGTTTGCGATACCATTAATGAAACTCATGCCGCCCCCAGCGTATGGACCCATGCCCATACCCCAGGGACCGGCCATCCCCCAAGGACCCATGCCTGGAAGGTAAATGCCACCACCCATTTGTGCGTAAGGATTCATTCCTGCCATAGCATAGGGGTTACCCCACATACCGTAGCCGTTCATACCACCATAGGGACCGAACATTCCGTAAGGGCCACCGTTGTTACCCATACAACCGAAACCACCCGCACCGATACCACCACCGATAGCAGCGCCATAGATACCGGAACCGCCACCGATTGCTTGTGACAAACCAGTTGCGAAGGGTCCAAGACCCGCGATCCAAGCTGGATAAGTTTGCGAAGGCCAGCCGATACTTGCGTTGTTGTTAGAAATAGTTTTGTTGGCTTGATAACCAATACCAGTCAGTGCCGCACCAATAACAAGGTTACCAGCTACGCTCAACCAGTCTCTTTGCGGAGCTTCGTAAGAAGAATTACTGCCATTACCTCTGGGGCCGCACGTTTCACAGTACTCACCTTCAGTTTGTGCAAGCCTTCTTGCCTCTTCAGCGTCCTCTTTCGCATCCGTTAAATCTTCTGCTGCGTAATCGATAGATCTATTGAGATTATCGATTTTGTCACGAAGATCTGAACTCTTTGCGTAAGCTTTACGATAGTCAGTCAAACCTTTACGACAATTCGCTTGATTTGATTTGCGACCTTCTGGAGCAAATTTAGGAGAACAAGCGTTTCCGTTTACTGCGCCCGCTTTATTTCCATCGCAAACTTCTTGCCAATCCGAAAGTGTAAAGCCATCAACTGTAATGGGATCTGTTTTACGACTTAGTGAAGAACCACCTGAATCGCCATCAGCGTCTACGCCACTACCTTTGATACCTTTGTAGTCCGTACAGCGATAAGCATTCTCAATATGATTGTAAATTGTCGTCGTGTATTCATCGGAGATGTTGCTATCGATATCGCGACGAGCGTTTTTCTCGTCTCTTTCGCTTCTGGTAAGTTCGCGTTTTAATTTATCACGTTCTTTTTGAAGCTCTATGATCGACTTTTTGATCTCAGAAACTCTGTCGTCTTCTTTCACTGCACCTGGTGCAGCACTGTACGGATAAGGACATGCTTGCATCCCGCCCCAAACACCTGGAATGTAAGCTTGTGCTCGAGCATTCACTGCAAAACTCATCACTGGGATCAGAGTCGCAACGCGCATCCATAATTTCATACACGATCTCCTGATAGGAATAAAAAACACTAATTCGATACTCTAATCGTCAGAAGAACGGAGAGACTTGACTCAAAATCGAGCAATCCCCCAGAAAGGCGAAGAAAACTAGACTGCTGGACAGCACTGCGATCCTCGCTTTAATATGTCGTCATCCTAACAACACGAGGTCTGCACAAATTTCTTTTGCACAGACACTCTTCAAATTCTACACTAGGTTCGTATGACGAAGCACACAATTCTTTGTGTAGATGATGAAATCGATAATGTAGACGCTCTGGAACGGCTGTTTCGCAAGAAATTTACTGTACTAAAGGCTACGTCGGGCAAACAAGCTCTTGAGGTTCTCGACCAAAATCCAGGACCTCTTGCTCTTATTATTACTGACCAACGAATGCCAGAAATGACAGGCGTAGAGTTCTTAGAAAAAACTTTGAATTCTCATCCTGAGACAATTCGCATTCTGCTGACCGGCTACACAGACCTAGAGTCTGTCATCATGGCGGTGAATAAAGGACAGATCTTTAGATATCTCACAAAACCGTGGGACCCTGTTGATTTGGCTAACACTGTTGATCATGCGATTGAAAGATATGCCCTCGGCCAAGAACTCAAAGAGAAAAACGCCGAGCTTGCGAAAGCTTTGGATGAGCTGAAAAGCTTGGACGTGGCAAAGTCGAACTTCATGATTTTAATCAATCATGAATTGAAAACTCCGCTGACTTCGATCTTAAGCTTCTCTGCCCTGCTTTCTGAATCCAATCTTGCTGATGAAGACAAGTTGATGGTGAACAGAATCAATCGCAGTGCTGAGCGCTTGAAGAATTTGGTTGATGATGTGTTATTGGTCGTACGTGCTGAAACCAATCAATTGAAAATTGATCTTCAGAACGTGGCCTTCACACAGTTTGATGAGATTCCGAAAGATCTGCAGAACCTGATGAACCAAAAACATCTGACTATTGATTCTAAACTCGAGCCGTTGATGGTTCGCGCGGATGTGCGCCTGGTAAAACAAGTTATCCAACGCCTGATCCACAATGCGGCGAAATTCTGCCAAGAAAATACACCGATCCACGTGGAGACCGTAAAGAGCGGCAACAACCTGCGCTTCTTGGTTTCAAATAAAGGCCCTCATATCGAAAGCCGCGTTGTCGATAAGATCATGAAGCCCTTTTATATTGATGAAGATGTTATGCACCACTCCACTGGCACAGGCTTAGGACTGACGATTTGCCAAGCTATTTTAAAAGCCCATGGCTCTCACCTTCAGTTTAAAAATACTGATCAAGGGGTTATGGTTTATTTCGAGTTGCCTCTCGCTTAAATTCTGACAGTCCGGCGCTGTTCCGGACTGTGAACTCTGCCCTACGGTTTTTCCGTTTATTTGAGAGTCTTTAAATTGCTGATAAAGCTTGTTATGAAAGCTTTACTTCTTTTTCTATTCCTTCAAGTTTCTGTCACTGTCTTTGCCTCTAGCTCCGAAGTGCTTCTGCTCTTAGGACAAAGCAAGGATCTCCCCCTTCGTGGACGAGGTTCCGTGTGGGTTCAAGATCGTGCGATTTTGAAAGCCGAGGTATTGGGCTCGAGCCTTTCTATCAAAGCCTTGCAAGAAGGCGTCACCACGATTCGCGTCGGTGACAACCTTTATCGAGTTCAGGTGCTTCATCCTGGAAAGCAGGAAGCCTATGTCGGACTTAAAAAATCTCTTTCAACGATTATTGGTTTGAATGCGGAGGTCGCTGAGGGAGATCTGTTGGTGACGGGACGTCTTTATCGGCTGAGCGATTGGCAGCGTCTGTCACAATTGCTGAAAGACTCTGGCATCACTTATCAAATGCGTGCGACTCTTTCCCAGTCGTTGCAAGATGAAGCGCAGAAATATTTTACTGATCTGATTTCTGAAGCTCGATTAGCTCCGCAGACTGTGATTTTTGCTCCAGCGCCAGAAATACGTGTGGCTGGAACAGATATCGTTTTTAAAAAGTATCTGAAGCTTTTAAGTTCATATGGAATTGCCGTACTTAAAGATGAAAGCAGTATTGAGATTGCCCCAACAGTGAAAGTTCAAATCACTGTCGCCGAGATCAAACGCAATTCAACTTTGAACTATGGCGTAAAATGGCCCGAGAGTTTCTCCGCGTCTTTGGTGGATGGTAAGAATTGGAAATTCAAAGATGCCGAGTTCTTTGCCTCCGCAATTGAAGCCAATGGCTGGGGTAAAGTCTTGGCCAGTCCCAACATCGTCTGCCGCAGTGGCAAGGAAGCCGAGTTCCTAGCTGGCGGTGAGATCCCGATTAAAATCATCAACTATGAAGTTCAAGATATCGTGTGGAAACGTTATGGTATTTTACTTCGTGTTCGTCCGAAAGCGGATGCCTCTGGCAGAATCAGCCTATCTATTGAAACGGAAGTCTCCACAATAGACAAAGCCAATGCCGTGGACAATATCCCAGCCATTCTAACCAATCGCGTTTCCAGTCACTTCGATCTGACCCGCCCACAGACAATTGCTCTGTCGGGGCTTTTAAAGAACGAAGAAAGTAAGAACTCCAGCGGTGTGCCGTTGCTTTCACGCTTACCGATTCTGGGAGCTTTGTTTTCCAGTAAAGACTTTGCGGAGAATCGCTCAGAGTTGGTCATTTTCGTTCGACCTTCGATCATGAAGGAAGGCGATGAGGGCGCCAGTCTTGAACATATTGGGAGTATTAGAAAATGATGACCGAAGCCTTAGAGACCTATCGCTCTATTCAAAATAAAATAGAATCTCTTCCGATGAATGAGTTCATGTTAACTCCGGATGAAGAAAATCAACTGCGCTCACAGAAAATTGAACAGATCATTGCTCAAGAAACGGCAATGCTTCCAGAGGAAGTCCGTCGCAGGGTTTGTGATGAGTTTGAATCGTGGGGCCCCCTTACCGCTCCTATGGCCGATGAGAGCATCACTGAAATCATTCTTAACGGCCCCCATAGCATTTGGCTGGAACGACAGGGCCGACTCGAAAATCATCAGGATCAGTTTTTCTCGGAACTGAGCTTTCGCAATTGCCTCGAGAGAATTTCTCAAGCAGCGCGAGCCCATATCACCATCGAACATCCCTGTGCCGACGGCCAACTGGGGGATTTTCGTTTGAGTTTAATTGGTGGCGATTTAACTCGGAACCATCCTCATCTGACTTTGCGTCGCCACCCCAAAAATCCTTGGAATTTTCAAAAGTTGTTTGCGCAAGATTGGTGCAATGAAAAGGACCTTGGTACATTTGCGAAGCTCATGCATGAACGAAAAAACTTTCTGGTGATTGGCGCCACAGGTTCTGGAAAGACTTCGGTGTTAAATTCATTCTTGGATTTACTTCCTGATAATGAACGTATCGTAGCTATCGAAGACACCTCCGAGATTGCCTTGCCCAATTCGGCCAGTATGAAACTGCTAACGCGTGAAGATCCCCAAGGGATTTTACCGACTGTGGATCAAGCTCAATTGCTGAAAAGATCTTTGCGACTCAGACCTGATCGCTTGGTTATGGGAGAAATTCGTGGTGCGGAGGCAAAAGATTTTCTGATGGCGCTGGCCACTGGGCATTCGGGAAGCTTTGGTACTTTGCACGCGCAAGATGCTTCACAAGCGTTAATCCGCTTGGAAATGCTGATTCAAATGGGTGCACCTCAATGGAGTTTGCAAGCCATTCGTCGACTGATACAGCTCTCGTTGGACTACATTGTAGTGGTCGCAAGAGAGCCGTCAGGCAAAAGATATTTTAAGGGGACTTATCGGCTCTGCTCGTTAGAGGATCATGGCTTCCTTGTGGAGCGCCTGGAGTAGGCAAGAATTCTTCTGCCTGTCTTACGTTCTCAAACGCTTGTTCAGAGCGAGTCAGATCATTATCCTTAGCGATTGATTTCGGGTTCTCGAAGAAGTTCTTATTGATTTCTTCGACCACCTGAAGTTTCGTTGGCGCCGGCTTTTTATAAGTCAGTGGAGCTTCAGGCGCTGGAAGTTCTCCAGACTGACGCATTTCCTCTAACTTCTTACTGAGCATAATAC
>JAGIAF010000132.1 GCA_017745015.1 Bdellovibrio sp.
ATTTATGATGTGATGAATTTTATCAAGTGTGATGTCGCCACTTATTGCATGGGAACGGCTGCCAGCATGGGATCTTTTCTGTTAGCAGCAGGAGCTCGAGGTAAGCGCTATTCGATGCCGAACAGTCGTATTCTGATTCATCAGCCACACTTGGGCGAAGGCTCTTTAAGTGGGCAAGTTACGGATATTGAAATTCATGCGCGGGAATTGGTGCGTTCAAAAAAGAATGTCATTGATATCTATTCAAAGCACACGGGAAAAGATTCAAAACAGCTTTCAAAGTTGATGGAGCGCGATCATTATATGAGCCCCGATGAAGCAAAAGCTTTGGGGCTCATTGATCATGTTCTTACTGCGAACCGCCACCTTTATAATAAACAGTCTGCGTAGGGTAAGCAAAATCCACTTTCAGCTCTTCAGCGATCTTCAGGACTTCCAAGAAGATCGCTTGTTGAGTTTCTAGTTCTTCAGGGCCCGTGAAAACTTGTAAATGGAACTGAAGCAGCACATTTAGTTGCGAATCGGCGTAGCCATTAAAGTTGACAGTGACAGTTTCTGGATTCACCACTTGACCATAGTTTTTAATCATGTAGCGAACACGGTTGCAAAACTCGGCAATTTTATCTGGCGGAGTTTCATAGGTTAGCCCCAAGATTTGGCGCACGCGACGGTAGGGGCGAACTCCCATATTATCGATAGTCTCTTTGGCCATCATCGCATTGGGAATTGTGATCACTGAGTTATAGAACGTGCGAACGCGCGTGGAACGGAAACCGATTTCTTCAACCGTTCCTTCCATGTCTTTTACTTTAACCCAGTCGCCAATCTTAAATGGATTGTCGATCAGGATCGTCACCGAACCAAACAAGTTCGCAGCAGTGTCTTGAGCAGCCAACGCAAGTGCCAAACCGCCTAGTCCTAGACCAGCCATCAACGACATCACGTTCAAACCAAAACTTTGCATGACTAGCAAGACGCCAAGGATCACTACCAGAACTTTAAGTGCTTTGTTAGCAAACGGCACCAGATAGTCATCCATCGTGCTTTCAGTTTTCTCTGCGATGTTCATCATCACATATCCAAGGGCATCTACGGCATAGTAGATCACACGGATTAAATGAATGGCGAAGAGTGCTTTAAGGATGTGTTCGTAGTACGTCTGGAATTTTCCAGTCAGCTCGATGGCATCACCCACGCCGAACCACAACATGATAATGATCAACCAAGCTGTAGGGCGCTCAATTTCGCTGCGATAGAAATAGGAGAGAAAACTCTTTTCGTGAGTCTTTACGAAATGGCTGTATTTTTTGATCTGGCGAAGGATCCAGGTCACAACCGGGCGCATCACCCAGCCTCCGATTATGGCCGCCGCAAGGATCAACCATTTCCATGTCGGCATAATGAAGTGCGTTTGTTTTAGAAACGCTGTCAATTCAGCGGAGAAAAACGATGTGCCTTCAAAGAGAAACTTTTCCATCAATAACCTCTAGCTCATTTGCAGGTTGTGACCCGTGTAGATCAGAACCAAAATAATGATGCCCAAAACGATGCGATAGTAGCCGAAGCCGCGGAAACCGTACTTCGTTACAACGCCAATGAAGAACTTGATAGCGATCATCGCAACTACGAATGCAACGGCCATTCCGATCAACAATGTCGTCACTTGGTTCGGTTCGATTGTTTTATAAATTTTCAAAAGTTTGTACAATGTCGCAGCGGCCATTGTTGGAACGGCAAGGAAAAACGAAAACTCTGCTGCTTCTTTTTTGTTCATTCCCAAAGTGAGGCCTCCCATGATGGTAGCGCCCGACCGAGACACTCCAGGGATCATCGCGATGGATTGGAACAAACCCAGTTTTACGGAATCCACATAAGTAAGATCACTCGTTTTTCTTCCCACGGCAGTCAAATGAGCAAAGATTCTGTCGGACCACACGAGAACGATTCCGCCTAAAATCAGAGACCACGCCACGACTTGAACGCTGCCAAGAAGGTGCTCAACCACATCTTTTGCCAAAAAGCCGATAATTGCTGTCGGCAAGAAGGCTACGAAAAGTTTTTTATAGAAACTCCAGTTGGGAAGAAAGCGCTTCCAGTAAAGAACAAGGACCGACAAAATTGCGCCGAATTGAATGATGACTTCGAAGGCTTTCGTGAAAGAGTTGTCTTCGATACCCATCACTGAACTTGCGATGATCATGTGACCTGTTGAAGAGATGGGGAGAAACTCGGTAATTCCTTCGACGATTCCAAGGATGATGGCGTGAAGATGACTCATTGATGCCTCTAGTTTTAGATGTTGAAAATCAGCCTTTCCATTCTTGAGAAGATAGTGTGGGGGATCAACTTACGATGAACTGTGTCATTAAATTTTACTGTCGTTTAAAAAACCGCTGTGCTGGGCAAAGAAAACGCGAATATCATTTTGGAACCACGGAGGGATATTTTATGAATCGTGCATTATTATTTGGCGCGTTTTTGTTTGGCTCTCAAGCATTCGCTGGTGAATTCTTGGTGAAGTATTCAAATTCGCAAGCGTTCAATATGTTGAATACGATGTCGGATGTAAAGGCATCCGCAGTTCACGTCATGGATCACAACCCGAATGCAAATATCGTAAAAGTCGACATCAAAAAGGATTTTGAGACGTTGGCTTTGGCGCAGTTGTTGTCACAGCCTGGCGTCGATTATGTTGTGCCCAATGCAAAGATGACTGCTTTTGCTGCTCCGGTAGATGCGCAAGCTCTGAAAGCTCAATGGGCTTTGGGTAAAGTGAACGCCGAGAAAGCTTGGCAGCGTGCCGGCAATAAAGGAAGCAAAAACATCATCGTTGCGGTGATTGATACCGGTGTAGATTATAATCATGAGGCCCTCGCGCCGAACATGATCGCGGGTTACAACTTCAAAGATAAAAACAATGATCCTATGGATAAAACCAGTATGCAAAACCCAGGGCACGGAACTCACTGCGCGGGGGTGATTGCGGCGACGGGTTTGGTGGATGGCGGTACAGTAGGTATTGCGCCGGGTGTTTCGATCATGCCTCTTCGCTTCTTGGGTGAAAACGGATCTGGGGATCTTAATGATGCGATCAAGGCTATCGACTATGCCGTTGAAAAAGGAGCCCACGTTATTTCAGCTTCTTGGGGAGCAACAATTCCAAGAGCCCAGGCGGCGCCACTTCTTGAGGCTATTAAACGTGCTGATGATAAAGGCGTGATCTTCGTTGCAGCTGCGGCGAACGATGGTAAAAATAATGACTCAACGGATGTGTTCCCAGCAAACAACGGCTTCCCGAATTCAATCACGGTGGCAGCTTCGGGCGAATCTGATGCAAAACCATCTTGGTCAAACTACGGAACGGCAACTGTTCACTTGGCATCTCCGGGTGAAAACATCATGAGCACATTGCCTAAGAATAAGTACGGAAATCTTTCTGGTACGTCTATGGCAACTCCACTAGTATCAGGAATCGTCGCTCTTTTAAAAGCTCAAGACACTTCGTTGTCAGGTGCTCAAATCCGCGCGATCTTGCAAACATCTGGCGCGAAGGTATCTATCCAAACTGCATGTAACTGCCGAGTGGATGCTTTCAGTGCCGTGGATACAGTTTTGTCTAAGAAAATGGTACTTGTGCCAGCTGCAGGGACTTTGGCTGTGAATGATACTTTGGGCTTATCTGTGTTGAACGGTAAAGCTCCGTTCAAGTACGCAAGCAGCAATGCAAGTGTCGCGACTGTTTCTGATTCTGGTGTGATCACGGCGATTGCTCAAGGAACAACGGCGATCACAGTAACGGACGCAAGCGGTAAAACGGCTACTACATTGGACATCAATGTTGGTAAGAAGGCGCAACAACAACCAGGTAACCCGGGCAATCCAGGAAATCCAGGTGATGGATCTTGCCCGATCGGCGATCAATCTATGTGCGATATCCTTTGCCAGATCAAACCAGACCTTCCATTCTGTAAAGCAAATCTGTAGGCGAAGGAGTTCGCGAAACATAAAACTGAGTATTTCAAAGAAGGGCTCCCAAAACTTGGGGGCTTTTTTTTGTTTGTTTCTTAACTCATTCGCCCCAATAATAGAATGCATGAAAAGAAAACCTTGGGCCATTATCGTACTTTCTTTGCTTCATATCTTAGCGCCATTCGGAAGTTTGCTTTTTAATGCTCACCGAGCAGGCCGCAGTATCTCTGAGCACTGGTATTTCTGGGCTCACTTTCTTCCGAAACAATTACTTTTTATCTATGTCGTGGTACCGATCATTGCGGGTATCATGATATTTATCTGTCGTCGCTGGTCTTACTGGGTTTACCTTGCTTGTTTGGCGCTGGTCTTTTTTTCGAATCTTTATTCGTTCTCCACAAATATGAATTGGATGAACTTCGGCGCGCTGATCGCAGTGTTGGTGGTTGACCTTTTGGCGGTGGCTTACTTTGTGGTTCCGGCAGTTCGTCAGGTTTATTTTGATCCAAGAATTCGATGGTGGGAGGCGGCGCCAAGATTCGTTTTCAAACACCAAGCGACGGTGAACGATGCCGAAGGGGAGATCAACAACATCTCTCGCGGTGGCCTGTTCATTCGTACAAAATTGAATTTGGAAGAGGGGCAGCAAGTCAGTCTTGAATGGTCCTATGAAGATATACCTTATCAGGTTCCCGGCAAGGTGGTTTACAAATCAAACCGCGCGGCGAGCGAAGGTTATGGCGTGCAATTTGCGGAAGAAAATAAGGCCGTGAAGAAGCTTTGCCAACTCTTGGACAGTCGTGGTCAAATGGTGCCTGAGCGCTTGCCAAGTCCTGAGGATAGCTTCGGAGCTTGGTTGAAAAAACTAATCATAAAGCGCGAGGGACTTTTCCCAAAAAAGTAATCAAGGGTCGTTCGCATGTCATTTTATTCGCAAAGCTTTCCGCATCTCAAAGTCACTCTTAAGCAATATCAATTGTGGGTGACTTTAAATAACCCGGAACAAAGCAATGCGATCTCCTACGAAATGACGGACTCTCTCACGAAAGTTTTAAAACACGCCGACTTCGACTCTGAAGTTCGGGTCATTGTCTTGACCGGCGAGGGCACGAACTTCTGCGCGGGTGGCGATATCAAAGCCATGGAAAATAAAACCGGGATGTTTGCCGGTGAACCTAATGAACTGCGCATGCGCTACATGCACGGCATCCAACAAATTCCCAAATGCATCGAAGAACTTTCTACGCCACTGATTGCGATGGTTAATGGTGCCGCAATTGGTGCGGGCTGTGATTTAGCGATGATGTGCGACTTGCGCGTGGGTTCAGACAAATCCAAGTTCGGCGAAACATTCGTAAAACTAGGATTGGTCCCAGGCGATGGCGGAAGTTTCTTTTTACAAAGAGTGATCGGTTATTCCAAAGCTATGCAAATGTCTTTAACAGGAGACATCGTGGCCGGCGAAGAAGCTCACAAGTGGGGGTTACTCAATATCTTTACGACGGCGGATCTAGAAACAGAAACCACAAAGCTAGCAGAGAAGATCGCAAACAACGCCCCAGTCGCCGTACAAATGACAAAAAAATTAATGAAGTCAGCTTATCTAAACGACGCCAACAACGTCCTCGAACAAGCCGCGGCCTATCAAGGCATCACCCAAAGAACCCAAGACCACTTCACCGCCTTAGAAGCCATGAAACAAAAAAAATCCCCAACCTTCTCCGGAACCTAGGGGCGAAAAGGTGCCTGCTTCATTTTTTGCGACCGACTGAGTCGCAAAAAATGAAGCAGGCACCTTTCCGGAATTGTCCGGGGTTTCGTTATTGTTGAGAGTTTTGGTTGAAGTCTTTGATGGCTTGATCGCGGTGTTGTTTTACTACGATTTGGCGCAAGATGATCATTTCGATGGCCATGTAGAGGATCAAACTTACAGTCAGGCCCACACCCTTTAGTAAGGCCCACGCTGTTGTGCTCCAGTGAAGAGCAGCCCAGACCGCGAGGACCGTGTGTATGGCGAAGAAGATTCCGCAGCGGAATGTGATTCCGCCCATGCGAGCTTTTACGAAATCCGGTAGAGCTTGTCCTTGTTGTTCGGCCAATACGACCAACAATGGTTTTTTGATCAGCCAAGAAACCACCAAGGCAAATGCAAACGCGCCTTCCATCAGAGCGGGTTGCAATTTAAACCAAATGCCTTCAGAAGAAATCAAAGACACGCCACCCAGAACCAACAATAGACCATTTCCGATCCACGTGATTTTTTGCACGCGCTTGTGTTTGTAAAGTTCAAAGCAGATCTCACCCAAGCCGAAAACCATACCGGCAATCAAACCGGCAACGGTGCCGTAGTACTCTTCAATCAAAGTGAAGGCGATGACTGGAACAAGGCCTGCAAAAAATAAAGCGGCTGCTTGAGATTTCGGTGACGGTCCTGGATTCGTTTGCATTTACAGAGTTCCTTCGAAGTCGACGGCTTGGCCTTTGTGTGGTTCGATGATTTGATCATTTTCCATCGCCATGTGACCAGCAACAATCGTGTGTGTCGGCCAACCCATTACTTGCATGCCGTGATATGGCGTCCAACCGCAGCGACTTGCGATCCAAGAATTGTCGATAATTTTTGTTTTCTTCAAATCCACAATCGTGATGTCTGCATCAAACCCTTCGCGCAGACGGCCTTTGTTTTTCACTCCAAAGACGCGGCACGGATTTTCAGTTACAAGCTCTACGAACTTTTGCAAACTCAAGCGTCCTTCATGGACGTGATTCAGCATGATCGGAACCAAGGTTTGAACACCGGGAACTCCTGAAGGACTTGCTGGGTAAGGCCGATCTTTTTCCTCTTTCGTGTGAGGAGCATGATCTGAACCAATCACGTCGACTGTTCCATCCAGCAACGCTTTCCAAATGCGATCCAAATGACGCTTCTCTCGAATCGGCGGATTTTGTTGAGCGTAAGTTCCCAGGCGATCATAGCAGTCTGGAGCATAAAGTGTCAGATGCTGCGGAAGCACTTCGACAGTGGCAATGTCTTTCGCATTTTTCAAGATATCCATCTCTTCACCAGTCGAAACGTGCAGCACGTGAATGCGGCGGCCCGTGGCGCGAGCAATTCGTAACAAGCGAGTTGTTGAACTGACGGCTGTTTCCACATCTCTCCATACCGGATGATAGTGAACATCGGCCTGATCGACGGCGATATGGCGGCGTTCGCGAAGACGCATTTCGTCTTCGCTATGAATGATAACTCGGCGGTGACCTTGTTTTAAAATGCGCTCAAGAGTCGCATCGTCTTCAACCAACAAATTGCCGGTGGAGCTGCCCATGAAAATTTTGATACCTGAACAATGAGGCAGCATTTCTAAATTACCAAGCTCCATCACATTATCGTGAGAGCCGCCAATGAAGAAAGCATAGTTTGCGTGAGCGCGATTTTCGGCGCGGGAAAGTTTGTCTTGGAACGTCTCCACCGAAGTGGTCGGCGGGTTGGTATTTGGCATTTCAAATATAGTCGTCACACCACCAAGGACTGCGGCTTTGGTCCCGGTCTCAAGATCTTCTTTGTGAGTTAACCCGGGTTCGCGAAAATGCACTTGGCTATCAAGCACCCCAGGGAGGACGTGAAGTCCAGTGGCTTTGATCACGCGACGAGCAGGCTCGTTGATTGAATCGCGAATTTTCACGATGCGGCCGTCTGTAATGGCGATATCGACCTGTTGTTCAATCAAGCCTGTGTTTGATGGGTGGGGAAGTAAGCAGGTTCCATCTTGTATAAGAAGGTCGTACATATGCACCTCGCGGTTATTTGAAAAACTCTAACACCAGACTGGATCAAAGGTCCAGCGTTGACGGCGACTCGCTGATAGGCGAGAATTTGGATTGTGACAATTGAACAAGTTCTTCATTTTTTTGATCAGCACAACACGGCTATTATCGAAGGCCTCATTGCAGCTATTATTCTGCTGGGTCTTTTTTTAGGCTACCGAGGCATCTTTTCGAAGAAATCTATTTCTTCTGATCTTGGTGCTGGTGGCGGCGTTGATGCCGCGCAGTTAGAAAAAACTCTGCAAAAGATTCTCGACAATCAATCGGCGGGCGCTCGTCCTGGAAAAGCCCATGCCGAAGAAAGTCTCGAAGTGGCTTTTGATGAAGGCGACGCGGGCACTGAACCTCAAGAGCCGGCAACTAAGGCCACTGGTGCTCCGCAAGAATCTCCGGCGGAAGTGGCTCAGTTGCGTTTGACCCTGAATGAAAGCCAAAAGAAAATTGAGATCCTTCAAGCTCAATTGACTGTCGCGGAAACTAAAGCCAGTGAAAATGCGGCGGCAGCCGAGGCCGCCAGTGCAGCTCCGGCAGCAGGCGGCAATAATGCAGAGATGGAAGCACAACTTCGCGACCTCGAAGCACGTTTGGCAGAATACGAAATTATTTCTGAAGACATCGCGGACCTTTCTCGTTTTAGAGAAGAGAACGAAAAGTTGAAGGCTGAACTGGAAGTGGCAAAAGCAGGGGGCGGATCAGCTCCGGCATCGGCTCCAGCGGGTGGTGAAGAAGTTGGAGAAGTGGTGCAAGCGGAAGCTGCGCCGGCGGCAACTCCAGAACCAGAACCAATTCCTGAACCGACGCCAGCTCCAGAAGTGACTCCAGAGCCTGAACCAGTTGTCCAAGAATCAGCTGCGCCAGTTCAAGAAGCTGGATCTGAATTGATCGACGATGACTTGATGAAGGAATTCGCCGCGGCAGTGGAAGGTCAAAAAGCTCTCGATAAAGTTGCTGATAAAGCCGGTGACGGCAAAGCTGCAGCCGAGAGCAAAGACGAAAATAATCAGCTGATGAATGAGTTTGAGAATTTCGTTTCTAAGAAAAGTTAGTTCCTAAAAAACAGAACGTTTTTAAACAAGGCAGGAACCATGACCACGAAAACAATTGTGCCCGTTTTGCTTATTGGTTTTTCTTCAAGTGTTTTTGCAGCTAAGTCTGTGCCCTCATCTGCTTCTTTAACTTCCGCGATGGAAGTCCTGAATTTGCCTGGTGAAAATCGCCGTATGGCCGTGGAGAAATCGGGCACTCGTTACTACGACTCTTTTATTCAGCTAGCATTCAGCGATAAGCAAAGTATGAACGTGCGTTGGAAAGCTTTGATGGGAGCCGCAGAAGCTCAGGGCGAAAAAGCGACGAAGGATTTGCTCAAAGCTGGCGATCATTCGCAGTGGTTTATGAGAAACGCCGCTTTAGTGGCGTTGTCAGAAGTAAACCCAACTGAAGCTGATAAATTGGCGCAAAAGCTTCTTAAAGATAAAGCC
>JAGIAF010000133.1 GCA_017745015.1 Bdellovibrio sp.
GAGATTTTGCAAGCACCAGGGAGTGTTGCTGTCTTCTAGAGATATTGAATCTCAACAACTCCTTCTCTTTTTTTGATTTTCGCAAGCTCCATGGCTAGAACACTCATTCGGTCGTAGGTATTAATATCAAGACCTTGCCACAAGCCCACTTTAGCAACTCGCGCAGAATCAACCTCACTGGCAACATGTCCACGACGAGTTTTTAATTCATAAGACAGAAATTTTACGTCAGCATTTAACATTCGCGTAAGCTCTTTGGCGCGGAGATAGGTTTGCCCTGCTCGCATGATATGACGTTCGATTTTCTCAGCCACCAACTCCGGGGTATAAGCAATCTCCTCGACTACTTCCTCTTCAGAGGACTCTTGAGATTCCTCCTCGTCAGTCACGTCTTCTTCTTCAATTTCATACTGACGATTCCACCACAAGCCCAAGGATATCATCGTGCGCACCGATCGAAACTTGGCGAGGTCTATGCCGTAACGCTCACAAAAAATCGCCACACCTTCTTTTACAATCTGTCCCTCAATCTCGTCATAAAAAATGTTATCATGAAATTCACCACTCATCAGACATGCGCTCAAATTACGAATGGATTCAAATACCATACTTGTCGAAAATGGTCCGATGCGGAACTCTTCATTTTGTTCAAACTCAATATCTGTCATTTCCCTATTAAAGAACACCAAGCTACGATGTCCAGCTTTCAAGCTGATGTTGTAACGTGGATCAAGGCGTTTGATCTCATCCGTCTCCAATAACGCAGCTTCCAGCGGACTTCCGCAGACGGTGACCTTAAGATCATAAACTTGTGTTAGCATTTCAAGCTTTCGCGAGTCGCGGTTCTTCTGGCCACGGAAGTAGCTATTCACGCGATCCTTAAGCGAGGTTGCTTTTCCCACATAGAGAATTTCATCCCACTTACTCACCATCCGATAGACACCCGGTTGGTCCGGAAGAGTCAGACGCTTATCTTTCGGCAGCGGATATTCGTATTTAGTGCGCGCCACCTTAGGAGTTTCTTGCAACCAAGCTTTCAACTCATCAAGAGTATGAATACCTTTTTCCTGCAGGGCCGTCGCTAGCCCCTTCCAGATCACGCGAGTGGCCTCTACCTGGTGTGCCGAACGTTTTAAATCCACCGAAGGAAAACCAAAGTACCCAGCCAGTCCCTTAATTCCACGTGTTGGAAGATTAGGAAATAGGCGCTTGGCAATTTCGTGAGTGCAAAGAATATCAAAAAATGGATCTTCACCTATTCTTTGAAAAGCATCTGTTAGAAATGGTTTTTCAAATTGAGCAAAGTGGATGATCGCAGATCTGCCATGATACTTCTTCAAGTTTGCAAAGACCTCAGCGAGCGGCACGGCCGCCTCCAGGTCTTCATTGAAGATGCCCGTCAGAATTTGAATCCGATAAGGGATTTTTTCTTCGCCTGGTAGCTGCACCAAAGCACTTTGGACTTCGCCCTCAAGCTCCGCCCAAGCGGCCTCCAGAATGAAAGCGCCACTGTCAGGTTTCGCGCCCGTCGTCTGCAAATCTAAAAAAAAGAGCGGCAGTTCAGTTAATTTCATGTCTCTTTTCCTTTCATCGCAGCGACTTGCGCCCAGAACTCCGTTACATCAGATAGAATCTTTGAAGATACCAATTCTTGCGGAGAATTCTCAAACCACCCTTGCGGCATAGTTTCTGAATAGGTGTTCTCAAGGAACCGCGAATCCATCAAGACGATGAGGCCCTTGTCATTCTCAGAGCGAATCACTCTGCCAGCAGATTGAATGGTCTTAGCCATGGCTGGATACACATAGGTGTAGTTGAAAGCCATATCCTTATCAGCTTTTGCTTCGTAATATTGGCGAATTTGTTCTCGCTCGAAATCAAATGTTGGGAGGGCTGGGCCAATAACAAAAGCACCAATCAACATTTCCCCAGGGAAATCCACACCCTCAGAGAAGACTCCGCCCTGCACCGCTAGCAGAAGCGTGGGAATATCCTGATTCTTCATAAACGACAGAAAATCATCTACACGCGCTGCTTTCATTTCACGCTGTTGCACGAGTCGCTGATAGAAGCTTTCTTTTAAATGCCTCTCCACATCCTTCATAAAATCAAAACTTGGAAAGAGCGCAATGTAGTTACCGGGCTTCACAGCCATGATTTTTTCCATGGCTTGAGCTATCTTTGGCGCGCTCTGCGAGCGATCACGGTACTTCGTTGAGATTTGTGGGATCAATATAATTTTACGATGGTCACGAGGGAACGGAGAAACAAACTCAAGGCATCTCGTTCCTTCATCCTCAAATCCCAAAAGTTTTGTTGAATAAGAAAACGGTTTCAATGTCGCTGAGAATGCGACTACGTTTTTGAAAGACTTATAGACTTCATGCAAATGCATCGAAGCATCACAACAAGTAACCTTCAATGTCTCATTATCCTCTCCGTATATCTTACCTTTTTGGTAAGTTCGAAAGAACTCGGGGCCTTCCAACTCCATCGCTTGGGTGAAATCGCTCCACACATTGGCAAGACGAAGCACGCCGTCTTGTGGTTGAATCTCAATATCCGCTTCTAGGTACTCAGAAAGAAATTCACGGATTTTTTTATCAAGCTCAAAGATCGGCTCGTAGTCTATCTGCACCATGCGCGATTCACCACGATAAGACTCAATGATCTCCACCGCTTCTTGGCTCAATGCTAATGCCCGCTTCATAAAGCGCACAGATACTTTATTTAGTAGTAATTCCACTTGGTGCAGATCGCGGGTCGAGATCGAGGGAGAGAAGTAATCTTGAGCCCGCGCTGGTAAGTTATGAGCTTCATCGATAACTAGATTGGCTTTTTCTTGAGGTTCCAGCAACGGTGTCTCTAGGCGACCCAACAAACTGCGCGGAGAGAAAACGTAGTTGTAGTCAGCAATGACCACATCCGCACGCTCGATAGCTTCGACTGAAAGTTCGAATGGGCAAACCTGGAATTCCTCACCCAACTCACAGAGTTTTTTCTGGCTCAGTGAGCGCAGCTTAGAAACTTTATTAACCAGATCGTGTTCAGCAACCTTCTTGTAGTAGTCTTTCGCAAACTCACAGTATTGCGGATTGCACAGTGGCTCCGCCTTAAAGCACATTTTGCTTTTTGCAGTAATCGTCAAAGGACGGATATTTGCACCGAGCTCTTGCAGGCGATCCACAGCTTCTTCCGCTACAGAGTGCTGCGAGTTTTTAGGGGTTACATAGATAACCTTTTGTCCGCGCGCCAAAGAGTCTTTTAAGGATGGGTATAGCACGCCGATAGTTTTGCCAAGACCCGTCGGTGCTTGGATCACTAGTGATTTCTCTTCTAGGAATCCTTGCTCGATGCTTTCTATCAATTCCGACTGACCTGGGCGCGGTGAAGTGAATGGAAATTTCAAATCTTGAGAAATCTCCACACGCTTTTTGAAAAGTTTCTCGCGGATCTTTGTCTCATCAACCAGTTCGCGCAAACGCAGCGCTAGCCACGCTTCGTATTCTTCAAGATCCAATTCGAATTGCACTTCCGTTTGCTTAAAGTTTCGTGACGACACCAAAAGCATGCGCAGATCTGGAATCTCACCAGTATTTTTATAGTGAATATAGCCGTAAGTTTTTAACTGCCACACATAAGGATGATTGTCGTCGACCGTCAGCTTGTGTTCTAAACCCTCAACATCAAAAGCGGACTTGATTTCCTCAATCAGACTGTCACTGCCTTCAACGATGCCATCAGCGCGGCCTGAGATCACAAATATATAATTATCAGCCACCAACTCCATGCTGAGCTTTTTTTCAGGCGTATAGTTGGGAACTTCACGCAGGCGACGGCGCTGAATGGCTTGATGGATTTCATTTCCCAACTGCGGAACTTGGCCATAGCCTGAGTGCGTTTCAATACTGCCCACTCGCGGGCAAGGCACCGCGAACTGACGAATATCGATTTGAATTTTGCGCACAGACTTTTTGGCCATAATTAAAAATCAAAACTCAACTGGTTGTCTGCCGTCGCCGAGGCTATGGCGGGACGCTTGAAGTGCTTCGCACTCAAGCGGAAACTGCGTTCGTTGAGCTTATATTTGCGCGAGTAAATTTCAAAGACCTGAGATAGCTGCTGTGCGCGAGGACCTTCACCATGCATGCGACTACCAAAGTTTGCGTCATTCATCTTGCCGCCGCGAACGTCCTTAACCGCCTCTATAACCTTCGATTTGCGCAAAGGCCTGTGGACGTCTAACCACTCTTCAAAAAGCGGAGCAACGGCCAATGGCAGCCTCATAAGGGTATATCCTGCGGAGGTCGCACCCGCATCTGCCGCTGCTTTTAAAATGGCTGGCATTTCGTGATCTGTTAGACCCAGAATCATAGGCGCCACGTTCACGCTGACCGGAATTCCTGCCTTGGCCAACATTTCAATGGCTTTCAGACGCGAAGCCGGACGCGAGGTTCGCGGCTCAAGGACTTTGATCAAATCATCATCAAGACTGGTGATAGAAATGACGACCTGGATGCCATCAAATGCTGCCATCTCTTGCAGAACATCGATGTCCCTAGTCACCAGAAAGTTTTTAGTAATGATGGTTCCTGGATTCTTAAACTTCGCAAGCACCTTAAGGCAACCGCGGGTCAGCTCATACTTTCTTTCCAGTGGCTGATAGCAATCAGTCACGCCACTCATGACGATGACTTCGGGTTGCCAAGATTTTTTCATCAAGGCTTCTTCCAAGAGCTCAGGCGCATTTTCTTTAATCAGAATTTTGGATTCAAAATCTAAGCCGGCAGAGAAGCCAAGATACTCGTGCGTAGGACGCGCATAACAGTAGATACAACCATGTTCGCAGCCGCGATATGGATTCACTGAATAGGTAAAACCGATATCAGGGCTATCGTTTTTGGTAAGCACCGTGCGCGACGAGTCCTTCAGAACTTGCGTCTGCAAACGAGGTTTATCCTCTTCTAAATAATTATCAAAATCCTGTGGCTCGGCTTGGAATTGGAGGGAATCAAAACGATTCGGAATATTACTGCTAGCGCCTCGGCCCCGGATATCCTTGCGAAACTCACGGGTCATGGGCGGAGTATCCCACAGATGTTAGAAATAAAAAAGGCCCAAGTCGAAACCTGAGCCTTCTATAGATTTGAATCTAATTCAGAACTATTTTTTCGCAGCTACTGTGTTCTCAGCAACTTCGATTTTCGCTCTTGCGCGAGTCCACTCTTTTTGGAACTCAACCCAGTCAGCGTCTGTGATAACTTCGTCTAGAACGTGTTTCTCAGATTTTGCTAGGTACTCTTTAGTTGCAACAAGATCGATTTCCTCTGGCAAGTCAGCGATGTTCGCAAGAACATTCACGCCTTCAGGGCTTACTTGGCAATATCCCCAGCTGATAACAGCTTGGTTTTGCTTTTCTTGACCCTTAAGTCTCCACTTCATAACACCAATTCCTAGTGTTGTGATTAGAGGCGCGTGACCAGGAAGAATATTAAGTTCTCCTTTAAAACCAGGCACAGTTACTTCTTCAACCTCTTGGTCTACTAGAAGACGACGCTCTGGAGTCACGATTGTCAGTTTAAACATAAATCACCTTTTCTCAAAGCGACCCTTTCAGGCCGCCTTATGAAAGCGAAATCCTTCCGGATTACGCCTGCAACTTCTTAGCTTTTTCGATAACGTCTTCGATTGTACCAACAAGGTAGAACGCTTGCTCAGGAAGAGCATCGTGTTTACCATCAAGGATTTCACGGAAGCCACGAACAGTGTCTTTGATGTCAACGTAACGACCTGGCAAACCAGTGAACTGCTCAGCAACGAAGAACGGTTGAGACAAGAAACGTTGGATCTTACGAGAACGAGATACAACAAGTTTATCTGCTTCAGACAACTCATCCATACCCAAGATCGCGATGATATCTTGAAGCTCACGGTTACGTTGCAACAACGCTTGAACGTCACGAGCGCATTTGTAGTGCTCTTCACCGATAACAGCTGGATCCAAAAGACGTGATGTAGACGTCAATGGGTGAACCGCTGGGAAGATCGCCATAGCTGCGATATCACGGTCAAGATTTGTAGTCGCATCCAAGTGAGTAAATGTAGTTGCTGGAGCTGGATCCGTATAGTCATCGGCTGGTACGTATACCGCTTGAACTGACGTGATCGAACCTTTTTTAGTAGAAGTGATACGCTCTTGAAGAGTACCCATCTCAGTTGCCAACGTTGGTTGGTAACCTACCGCTGAAGGGATACGACCCAACAACGCAGATACTTCAGCACCCGCTTGAGTAAAGCGGAAGATGTTATCAACGAAGAAAAGAACGTCTTGGTTCTCAACGTCACGGAAGTATTCAGCAACAGTCAAACCAGTCAAAGCAACACGCGCACGTGCTCCTGGTGGTTCATTCATTTGACCGAAAACTAGAGAAGTCTTAGCCAATACGCCAGACTGTTTCATCTCTTGCCACAAGTCATTACCTTCACGAGTACGCTCACCTACGCCGGCGAATACAGAGAAACCACCGTGCTCAGTAGCGATGTTACGGATAAGTTCTTGGATAAGAACTGTTTTACCAACGCCCGCACCACCGAACAAACCGATCTTACCACCCTTAGCGTAAGGTGCTAGCAAGTCTACGACTTTGATACCAGTCATCAACATTGCTGCAGATGTAGCTTGGTCTTCGAATTTAGGAGCAGTTCTGTGGATACCCCATTGTTCTTTTGCGTTTACTGGACCCATTTCGTCGATTGGTTCACCAACTACGTTGATGATACGACCCAAAGCTTCGCGACCTACTGGTGCTGTGATTTGAGTGCCTAATGCTTTAACTTTTTCGCCACGAACCAAACCTTCAGTTTGGTCCATAGAGATAGTTCTTACCACGCCGTCGCCCAAGTGCTGAGCAACTTCAAGAACTAGGTTGTATTCAACGTCAGAGATAAATTTATTTGATACACGAAGAGCAGAATTGATTGCAGGAAGTTCTCCGCCTTCGAATTCTACGTCCACTACGGGACCCATAACCTGTTTTACTTTACCGAATGCCATTATTCAGCTCCCTATCCTTTAAGCGCTTCTGCGCCCGATACGATTTCAATCAATTCTGTAGTAATTTTTTCTTGTCTCAATTTGTTGTACGTCAGAGTGAGTTTGTTGATCATCTCTTTCGCGTTGTTTGTCGCGTTTTCCATCGCGCTCATACGAGCACCATGTTCACCCGCAACAGACTCGGACATACATCTGTAAACCTGAAGATCGAAATGCTTTTCAAGCAACTCTTTTATGATTTGCTCTGGAGCCGGTTCGAAGATCATGTCGACAGCAAAGTTCGATGTCGTCTCAGCTTCTGTGTTGAAAGTCGTTTTACCAAGATCGATTGGCAAAATTGTTTCAGCAACAACAACTTGAGAGATCGCAGATTGAAACTCGTTGTGCACGATACGAACTTCATCGTAAGCGCCTTCGAGGTAATCATTCATCACGCGATTTGCAACTTTTGAAGCCAACTCGTAAGAGATGTCTTTATCAAGCTTCGTGATGTAATCAACCGGCTTAATACCTCTTCTGGCGAAGTAGTCATGACCACGACGACCGATGAAAAGGAAATCAATCTTTTCAAGTTTGCTCTTATTCTCGTTGTAATAAGCTTCAGTGAATTTGTTGATATTGCTGTTGAAAGCGCCGCAAAGACCGCGATCAGAAGTGATAACAACAAGCAAAACATTCTTTACTTGTTCTTTCTTCTCCATCAACGGATGCGTAACTTTGTTTGTCACAGCGATATCCGCAATCACCTTACGCAAAGTCAGAGCATAAGGACGCATATTAACGATGTTATTCTGCGCCTTTCTCAACTTTGCAGCAGACACGAGCTTCATCGCTTTCGTGATCTGCTGGGTGTTTTTAGTGGACTCAATCTGAGCCCGGATATCCTTCAAGCTTGCCATTTAAGCACCAAATTACTTGTTAGAAGGTTGGAAGATAGCTTTGAACTCTTCAAGAGCTGCCAACAACGCTTTTTTAGTATCGTCGCTGATTGCTTTCTTCTCAGTGATCGTTTTAACGATGTCAGAGTGCTTGTTTTTCAAGAACTCAATCATCTCTTTTTCGTATCTCTTAACGTCTGTTTCTGGGTATTGATCCACAAACGCGTTACCAGCTGCGAAGATCATGATGATTTGTTCTTCAACTTTTACTGGAGAGTACTGAGGTTGTTTCAACACTTCGATCAAACGACGACCACGTGCCAACTGTTGTTGAGACGCTTTGTCCAAGTCAGATGCGAACGCTGCGAAAGCTTCCATAGAACGGAACTGAGCAAGTTCAAGTTTCAAAGAACCCGCAACTTGTTTCATCGCTTTAATTTGAGCCGCACCACCTACGCGAGAAACTGATTTACCTACAGAGATAGCTGGACGCACACCTTTGTAGAATAGATCTGATTCAAGGAAGATCTGACCGTCAGTGATAGAGATAACGTTTGTCGGGATGTATGCAGAGATATCGCCCGCTTGTGTCTCGATGATTGGCAATGCAGTCAAAGAACCGCCGCCTTTATCAGCTGACAATTTAGAAGCACGCTCAAGAAGACGGCTATGGCAATAGAACACGTCGCCTGGGTAAGCTTCACGTCCTGGAGGACGGCGAAGAAGAAGAGACAATTGACGGTAAGCTTGAGCTTGTTTCGTCAAGTCATCGTAAACGATAAGAGCATGTCTGCCAGTATCACGGAAGTATTCCGCCATTGCTGTACCAGAGTAAGCAGCAAGGTATTGAAGCGGAGCTGGGTCAGATGCATTTGCCGCGATAACAGTTGTGTACTCAAGAGCACCCGCTGCACGCAATTTTTCAACTACTAGAGCAACAGTCGATTGCTTTTGACCGATAGCTACGTAGAAACACTGAACGTTTTGACCTTTTTGGTTGATGATAGTGTCAACCGCGATAGTCGTTTTACCAGTTTGACGGTCACCGATGATCAACTCACGTTGACCACGACCGATTGGTACTAGAGCATCGATAGCTTTGATACCTGTTTGAAGTGGTTCTTCAACTGGATGACGGTAAACGATACCAGGAGCTTTAGTTTCAACGATACGAGAGTGAGGCGTGTTGATTGGACCACGGCCGTCGATCGCGTTACCTAGGGCGTCTACAACGCGACCTAGAAGTGCTTCACCAACTGGAACAGATACGATTTTTTTAGTTCTTTTAACAGTGTCGCCTTCTTTGATTTGACGATCTTCACC
>JAGIAF010000134.1:0-2258 GCA_017745015.1 Bdellovibrio sp.
ACAGCTTGCAAAGTGGAGGTTCGAACTCTGGTGATGAACGTGCTATCAAAGCGACCTATGCGAATTTTCAGAATGTCGGTAACGGCTGCTATCGCAATGGCGCCGCAAAATCCGTGATCATTATTTCTGACGAAGATGAACGATCGGTTGGCGGTGACCTCACGAAAGTGAAAAAGAACGACAACCCGGCAGCTTATCAAGCACTTGAAGCAGATGATCATCCCGAAAATCTATTGGCTCTGACTAAAGATGTCTTCGGAGACGATGTGCGCTTTACTTTCAATTCCATTATCGTAAAGCCCGGCGACACCACTTGTGAAGCGACTCAAGATCTCGACACCTCCCCAAGTCACCCCGGCTATATCTACACCCAAATGTCGAATATTTCTCAGGGTGGTATTGGCAGTATTTGTGACGCGAACTTCGCTTCGAGCTTAAATACATTTAAAGACAAAATTATCAATTCCCTCTCACAGATCAGCTTGGAATGTGTCCCTGATCAACAAACTATGACCGTGGCCGTGGATGGCCAAATCATCACGAATTACACTGTGAGTGGGAATGTCCTTAAATTCGCGGCCCCTTTAACCGAAGGCACGAAGCTTGATTTCAGCTATGACTGCAAGAAATAGGGGCTTGGCGCCCTTCTGAAGTGTCGAAAATTGTGACAGGCCAGCAGTTTTTTCTTTAGGCACTTAAAGTTCCCCAGGGACGCGGGTTTTTCTGATAAAACCCTTCCCTATGGGATTCAAGGGCCTTCTTTTAGCAACATCATTCTTAGCACTTTCACTCTCCGGTTGTAGTTATACGATGGAAGAGATCGGTCTATTTAAGACTGGTGGCACGCTTCTTAACTCCGGAAAGATCAATCCGTTCTCTGAATCGGTGATTGATTTTTACGTAGTAAAAAATACGGCGCTAAAGACGTGCCTTGATTGCCATAATGGTCGCGGCATGAACTTGGGTAACGAAGACGAAGTCTTCGCGATGCGCGCGACGATCTTAGATGAAGTCCACTCGGGCTCTATGCCTCCGGTGAACAAGGGCTACCAACCTCTGTCTTCTTGTGAAAAGAAAATCCTCGAAGTGTGGCTTGATAACAAAACGACAAGTCGTGCTCCTCAACGCGTAAAAGATCTTTACGAGTGCGGGGGCTCTGCGACTCAGCCAACTCCCGCTCCTACGGTGACACCTCAACCCACCGTCACTCCGACTCCATCGCCGACACCTGTGGAGCCTCCGACAGAACAGGAACCTCAACCAGATTTGGGTCAATTGGAATTGAGTTACAAAAATATGCGCGCGGCTTTCTTTGATGCGAAATGCTTGAACTGTCACAGTTCAACAGCGAAGCGCCCTAAAGAACCGATCATGGAGACTGCAGAACAAGTTCGCAACGCCGAAGGCATGGATGGTAAAATCATCGGCTCTTCTGGAGCAGAGAGTTTGCTTTACAAAATCACGGTCCCTGGTTTGACATTTGATATTATGCCACCAAAACGCAATCCACCTCTTCCTCAGCTAACTCCTGCTGAAGCAGATTACTTGAAGCGCTGGATTGATGCGGGAATGCCTGAGTAATGAAGATCTTAATCACAGCTCTTCTTTCATTCGTCTCTCCCCTGGCCCTTGCCGGTGGCTATCCCACCTGCAAAGATGGCAACGACAATCTTGATATTTCCAATAGTAAAGTCCTTACATGGCGCGAACATATGGAAGCAAAATTCCAAGCTCGCGCTTTGATCAAAGGTACCATCGTTGGCGTTATTGAAGCCCGTCAAAATCACGTTCACTTTGAAGTGGATTTGGACAATGACCTTTCCACTAGCGACGATCGTCTTGAAGTGATTTATAACATTAAGTTCGGCGACGTTCCTGACAACCGTCCAGGAGACACTCTGGTAGCCTGCGGAGATTTTATTGTCGACCCTTATTCACCAATGAAGGCTGTCCTTCACTGGGTGCACAAAAATCCTAAAGGCAAAGGCCATGAAGATGGTTTCCTCTGGATCAACGGAAATCTTACGGGCCAAGTATCCGGTAAATAAAAATCTGTTCCTTCACAAAAGCCCGAGACTTAATTGGGACTTCCCCGCATTCTTCCTTAAAATAACGTCATGGCAAAACAACGTTTACCATGGTGGATTTGGCTCCTTTCCTTTGCGATCTTCCACGTCGGAACTCGGCTGAGTTTAAATTGGGTCATCACTGCGGGAATTTCCTCATTCTATTTCCCCCTCGCACTCGCGGTCCCCATG
>JAGIAF010000134.1:2268-4865 GCA_017745015.1 Bdellovibrio sp.
AGACAGCCCCATGACATTGTGGTGGGGACCGGGTGTTCTTATTCCCCTTTTTATCAACTCCACCTTGAGCGCTTCTCTGTGGGGACTCACAAATCCTCTACACTATCCGCTGTATGCGTTGCCAGAGACGTTGCAAACAGCTGCGGCCTGGATGCTCGTTAAAGAGCGCTTTAAAGACCAGACCTGGGGACCGAATCCCAAAGGTATTAGCTTGTATGCAGTCTATGGACTTTTGATTCCATCTGTCCTGATGTCCTTAGGTCTTCAGGGAGTTCTATTGGGAGCGGGACAAATCACTCGCGATCAATTTATCTGGGCAACACTTTTGACCCTTATTGGTAACTTTATGTCAGGAGTTGTGATCTCGCTGCCAATGTTGATCTTGATTTCACCTTGGCTTCAAAAAAAAGGCCTTTCAAAATTTACCACGCAAGATATCGAAATGCGCTGGTTCCATCACTTGTCCCGCCGAGAACTGATGATCATGGCGTCGCTGCTACTCGTAAGTTTAGTCTTAAGCTTCCGCATGCCTCTGACACAAACTTGGTATGTCTATGGGATCATCGTTTTATTCTGTGCAAGTTGGTACGGACTTAAAACTGCGATCTTTGTGAATGCTTGGGTTTCTTTCATTACCCTGTGTTTGCCCCTGCTGATGGGAAATCCTTGGCCCAAAGACTTCACCGCAATTCAAATACCTGCGACCTTAGTCACTTTATGCTTTTCTGCATTGATGGCAGGTGCGGCAGTCTCGGGGCTGACCGAAAAGATCGATAAACTGCGTGACACCGAGACGGAACTCAAGGGAGCCAAGGAGCAAGCCGAAGAAGCATCCCGGGCTAAGTCAGAATTTTTGGCTCGTATGAGTCATGAGATTCGCACGCCTCTTAATTCAGTTCTGGGAATGTTAGAGCTTTTGAAAGAGACCAATCTTAGCAAAGATCAAGAGCGATACCTCACTCTTTTCAGTCATGCGGGTGAAAACTTAAAAGCCTTGATCAATGACCTCTTGGATTTTTCAAAAATCGAAGCCAAAGCTTTAAGTATTGAAAACGTCAGCTACAACTTGCATAGCACCGTTCGCTCGGTATTTGAGATCTTGCAGATTAAGGCCGAAGAAAAAGGTCTGAACTTTGAGCTCACTATCGATCCCGATGTGCCCCTCTATCAAAAGGGCGACCCGACACGTTTGCGCCAAGTTCTGTTTAATTTGATCGGGAATGCTCTGAAATTCACAGAAGAGGGCCAAGTCATGGTCCATGTCCTGATTGATCGAACGGAACCAGCAGAGCAACTCGCCATAGAGATCAGGGACACCGGCATCGGCATTCCTCGCGACAAGCAAAGCAATCTGTTTTCTCCCTTCTTTCAAGCTGAAGCAACGACAACTCGCAAGTACGGCGGCACGGGCTTGGGATTGGTGATCTCCAAAAATCTCGTGGAGATCATGGGTGGTAAATTAGAATTAAAGAGCCTGGCGGGTCGCGGGACGACGTTCCGAGTGGTGCTGCCTCACCGTCCCGAGACTGTCCAACAAACTGAACGCAAGGATCTGATGCACACTGATTGGAATCAGTACTTTGAAGGCAAGAAGTTCCGACTGCTGCTCGTGGATGACTCCGAAGACAATCGCCTGCTTTTAACCCACTACCTGAAAAGCCTGCCATTTGAATTTGTGGAAGCTGGGAATGGCAAAGAGGCCGTCGAAAAATTCAAAGATGGCAGATTCAACCTGGTCTTTATGGATATGCAGATGCCGATCATGTCAGGATATAAAGCCACAGAATTGATCCGCCACTACGAAAAAGAAAATCGCTTGGGGCACACACCGATTGTCGCCCTCACCGCCACGGCCGTTCTTGAAGACTTACAAAGAACCATCGCCAGTGGTTGTGATATGTATATGGTAAAACCCGTGAAGAAGTCCGAGATCATCGAGACCTTGGTTCACATCCTCACAACAAAAGCTCCTACCAGAGACGCGCGCAATGAGCCACCCTCCCCGAGTATTTGAACGTGAAGGTCGGCACGAACGCGTTTCTTTTCCTGTAGCTCTTTATAAAAATTCTTTTCTTCCGCTTCGTCTTTAAAAGCACAACGAATTTCAAAATCCGTCTCCACAGGACGATGGTATTCGATAGAGCCTTTGGCAATTACGATATTCTCAGTATCAATTTTATAATGCTTAAGGCCCGCGAGCACCAAAGCATAGGCAGATAGCACACCACTAGCATAAAGACTGCCACCGAAAGCTGTGCCTTTGTGATTGAGATTCTTTTCCAGGGAAACTTTAAAGACGGCACGATGAGAATTAAGCTCCTGCACCTCGATACCGAGGTGTTCGTAGAGCTTAATATTGTCAGAGAGAATTTGAATCAGGTCCTGGGAGTTTACTTCCATTGCTCATAGCCTCCGGCAAAATTCACACTTTGACGGTAGCCGATCTTTCTTAAGGCATAAGTCACAGCACCCGAACGAACACCGTGATTACTGATCACCAGGATGACTTTATCTTTAGTGATGCCTTTAGATTCCAACTTCTTTTCAATATCTTTATTCGGGAAGTTCTTTTCATTAAAGAACTCGCTCCACTCAAG
>JAGIAF010000134.1:4875-9105 GCA_017745015.1 Bdellovibrio sp.
AGTTGGACAACAGGAGTTTTAACATTCTTATAGCGAGTCAGATTATTGATGGCATATTCTGCGGAAGACCGAACGTCCACGATCACAACTTTACCCTTGGCATCGTTGAAATTCATGCCAAACAAAGAGCTTACCGGCAAATCCACCGCCTTGGATTTCTTCTTTCCCGTCATTTTCAATGGAGAAAGCTCTTGGGTCGCATAGGCCTTAAAGTTACGGGCATCAATAGTCAAAGACTCATCAACCACGGGCTTCCAGTAAGGCTTGTTCTTAACGTCGGGAGCTTCTTTAGGCGCCAACTCCCGGTAGTTTGAGTGAATCGCAGTATAAACGTTCTTGATACCCAGGATTTGCAAAGTCCAAGCGATGCGGCCTTCTTCCCCGTTACCACGAGCCCCTTTACCCAAGATCACAACTTTAGAATCCGGATCAATACCAATCAAAGACAAGCGACGCGCCACCGAGAAAAGATCCTCAAGCAGAAGCCCACGAGAATTTGGATCTTGCTGAGAGAAATCCTCCCAACGAATATTGATCGCACCAGGCACATGAGAAAGATTAAATTCAAACGGAGGCCTTACATCCAAAACAACCGGATTACCTTCCATCAACTTCTCAGCCGTAACCGTTTCACCAATCACCGGCTGTTCCGTCGTAACTTTAGTCTGCTTAGTTTGACACGAGATAAGACCTGTAATGGCCATCGCTAGAAGCAAAGAAGAAATCAGTGATCGCATTTGTTCCTCCGAAGTTGTTCCCACCACCCGTTAAAACAAAGGGAGCCGAAGCTCCCTTATAGTTTACTTGGTAATTCTCATCGTTGGGAAAAAGATGATGTCACGGATACTTGGACGATCTGTTAGGATCATTACGATACGCTCGATGCCTAATCCCACGCCGCCTGTTGGGGGCATACCTGCATCGATCGCTAGCAAGAAGTCTTCATCCATTGGATGAGCTTCTTCATCATATCCACGATTGGCTTCTTGCTCTTTCAAACGCGCCAATTGGTCTTCTGGATCGTTCAACTCAGAGTATGAGTTACCGATTTCCATGCAAGCTGCAAACGGCTCGAAGCGCTCAACCAAACGGTCATCGCCTCTGTGGATTTTCGTCAATGGAGAGATCTCTTTAGGATGATCCATCACGAACGTCGGCTGCCACAAGTGTTGTTCTGCTGTAAGCTCGAACAACTCCATGATCATTTCGCCGCGTTTGCCTGGTTTATCCAAGTCACCGCCCATTTTGTTAACCGCATCGAACAACTCTTGGTCTGTTGCCTTGTCCGGATCGATCTTCGCGTACTCGCGAACACCGTCGTGAACTGTCAAACGTCTCCAAGGAGGTGTGAAATCGATTTCTTTACCTTGGTAAGTCACTTTCATGCTGCCAGTGATCTTCAACGCCAATTGAGAAACCAATTCTTCGAACTGCTTCATTTGGTAGTTGTAGTCCGTGTAAGCTTCGTAGAACTCAAGAAGTGAGAACTCAGGATTGTGAGTTCTGTCGATACCTTCGTTACGGAAGTTTTTAGAAATTTCGTAAACTTTTTCAAAACCACCTACCAAAAGGCGTTTCAAATAAAGCTCTGGCGAAATTCTCATGTAAAGCTTCATGTCCAAAGCTTTGTGATGAGTCGTGAACGGAGTTGCCGCCGCACCACCGTAGATCGGTTGCAACGTCGGAGTTTCAACTTCCATAAAGCCGCGAGAGTCCAAGAATCGGCGAATTTCGCTGATGATTTTTGAACGTGTTTCGAAAACTTTACGAGAATCCGCGTCTGTCATCAAATCCAAGTGTCTGTGACGATACTTGATTTCGATATCTTGAACGCCGTGGAATTTCTCTGGAAGTGGTTCGATAGATTTCGTCAAGATCTCAAAGTGCTTCAAGTAAATCGAGAACTCACCTTTTTGAGATTTGAATACGTAACCTTCAACGCCTACGATGTCGCCCAAGTCCACAAGGTCAAAAGCCATGCGTTCTTTTTCTGCCAACTCTTCCGTTTTTACGTAGACTTGAACAGTGCCCGACTGATCTTGAACGTTAAAGAAGCAAGCCTTACCCATCGCACGCAAAGTCATCAAACGACCTGCAATACGGTAAACATGCTCAGGCTTCTTCTCACCCGCTTGCAACTCCGCTGCGTGTTTTGCAACGATATCAGCGATGGCTGTCTTATTCTCGAAAGTATAAGGATACGGGTTGATGCCCTTCTCACGAAGAGCATGAAGTTTTTTACGTTTCTCCGCGCGTAGCGGATTTTCTTGAATACTCATGTATCTCACCAAATCAGAAATGAACTAGTTTAATTTTTTACCTGCGAAAGCTTCCATCACGCCTTGAAGCAAAGCGATTGCTTCTTTCTTAGGACGTTGGAAAGCATTACGGCCCATGATCGAACCGAAACCACCGCCTTGAGCCATCTCTTGAACTTCTTTAAGAAGCTCTTCAGTGCCTTTAGCTTCGCCACCAGAGAAGATCACGATGCGTTTGCCGTTGAAGCAAGATTGAACAACGTGGCGGATACGATCTGCCATAGTTGATACTTTGATACCTTGTTCAGCGTAAACTTTAGCTGCAGCCGCTTGTTCGATGTGAGCTGTTGGTGGTTTCACTTTGATGATGTGTGCGCCCAATTGAGCCGCGATGTGTGCAGAGTATGCGATCACGTCGATAGCTGTCTCACCGTCTTTAGAAATTTGCTCACCACGAGCGTAAGACCAGATCACCACAACAAGACCTGCTTGTTTTGCCAAGCGAGATGCCTCAGCGATCTCTTCGTACATTTGCTTACGTTCACCAGATCCTGGATAGATCGTGAAACCGATACCTACGCAACCCAAGCGCAAAGCATCGTCGATGTAAGACGTCACTGCAGAGATAGGACGTTTGTCACCGTAAAGAGTTTCAGAGTTGTTGATTTTCAAGATCAAAGGAATTTCGCCCGCGTAGTTGCGAGAGATCGCTTCGATGAAACCAAGTGGAGCCGCGTAAGCGTTGCAACCAGATTCAATAGCTAGTTCAACGTGGTAGTTCGGATCGTAACCATCTGGATTTTTTGCGAATGAACGTGCAGGGCCATGTTCAAAGCCTTGGTCTACCGGCAAGATCACCATTTTACCTGTGCCTGCAAGTTTACCGTGGTTCATAATGCGAGCCAGGTTCGTCAAAACGCCTGGGTTGTCTGATCCGTACCAGCTTAAAATCTCTCTAACTCTTGGTGTCATCTTAGTCTCCATATGATTATACAAGTCCGCCTAACGTATTGAAGATTTAGCGGATAATCAAGTGCGACAACAGCTGTAACACTACTTGGCAGGAACACTTCTGTGGTATACTGTCCCCATTCCTGAGCTAAGCGAGGTCCAAGTGAATAAAGTCACATTCGAAACGACTCCAAATCCAGCGACAATGAAGTTCCTTTTGCACACAAAAGTGGCTGATGAGGGCTTTGACTGCCCGACGGCGCAAGATGCGGAACGCTCTCCTTTGGCTTCCAAAATTTTTGGCTTCCCATGGACTAGTTCAGTTTATGTCGGTGCGGACTTTATCACCGTTACCAAGCAAGACTGGGTGGACTGGGAGCTTTTGGCGCACCCTTTGAGTGGTTTGATCCAAGAGCACATGGACAATAACGAACCTGTAGTCGTAAAAACTTACGTTCACACTGATGTGGATGATCCAAATGACTCTCCACTGGTTCGTAACATCAAATCGGTTTTGAACCGCGAAATTCGCCCAGTAGTAGCTTTGGATGGCGGCGACATCGTGTTTTCAAAATACGAAAATAACATCCTGTACATCCACATGCGCGGTGCCTGCGCAGGTTGCCCAAGTTCAAGTGCAACTTTGAAAGAAGGCATCGAAGTGCGCATGAAAGAGCTCTTCCCGGAAATTCATGAAGTTCTTGCCGTCTAAGACTGTTCACGAAAGTAAGCTCCTTTTAAAACTTGCAGGTCCCATCATCATTGGTCAGGTGGGACAAAACGTGATCCAACTGGCTGACACCATCATGGTGGGCTCTTTGGGTCCCGTGGCTTTGGGAGCTTCGGCCTTCGCCAGCAGTGTCTTTATTGTATTTTTGATTTTCGGTTTGGGTATGCTTGCGCCGATGACGGCGATGTTCGCCCATATGCAGGGTCAAGAAGACTTCCCTCGCGGTGGAGTGCTTTTGCGCCACAGTCTTGCGATTGGCGTTGGGATCTCCGTTGTCTTGACAGCCGTTTT
>JAGIAF010000135.1 GCA_017745015.1 Bdellovibrio sp.
GTGCTTCGTTGGGCCGAAGCACAAATGAAGAAGAATTACTAGGCGCGCTTGCGGCCCATCCAGAACGCAAACAAACTAATCAAAGTTCCCACGGTCAGAACAACACAAACGCCATTCCACTTTCCAAGTCCCCAGGCATAAGAGCCTAAAAGAGAACCCAAGGCTCCACCCATAAAGTAGGAGAACATATAAACGGTATTTAAGCGGCTGCGAGCATCGGCGCGCAATGCGAAGACGCGAGTTTGATTTGAGATATGTGTCGCCTGAATACCGAAATCCAAAATAAAGATTCCGGCGATCAAGCCCCAAAGACTTGCGCCCGAGAACCACAAAATCAAAACCGAGAACGCGAGAACCGCCAAACCAATCGCCACACCCGTGCGAGGTCCTTTTTTGTCGGCAACACGGCCAACGACGGGCGCGGCCATGGCTCCTGCAGCTCCTAAAAGGCCGAAGAGACCTACTTCCTTTGCTCCGTAGCCAAAGTGTGGTTCAGAGAGTAAAAAGATCAAGGTCGCCCAAATAGAGCTGAATACTCCGAAGATCATGGCGCCAACCACTGCGGATTCACGCAAAGTGGGTTCTTCTTTAATCAAGGTCCAGATCGATTTCAAAAGCTTGCCATAAGAGCCCGTGAAGGTCACTTCGCTCTTAGGGAGAACGAAGGTTAGGCATCCCGCTAAAACAACCATCAATCCCGCGGCAAAATAAAACACCGCTCTCCATCCAAAGATGGAGCCGACAAATCCGGCAAGTGTCCGTGACAAAAGAATACCAATCAACAAACCACTCATGATGATGCCGATCACTTTGCCGCGACTTTTGTCGTCAGCAAGGTGAGCCGCAAAAGGAATGATCAATTGAGGCACCATGGTGAAAAGACCGATCAGCAAACTTGCCACGGTCATCATCCACAATGTGTGAGAAGCGGCGGCCAACAGCAAGGCGCCCGTCACAAGCATGGAAGTGATCACGATCAAACGACGACGTTCAAACATGTCGCCCAATGGAACAAGGAAAAGCATTCCCAGCGCATAACCCACCTGTGTGAGTGTTGGGATGACACCAATTTCTTTCACAGTCACGCCGAAGTCAGCCTGAAGGTCTGCAAGAAGAGGTTGGTTGTAGTAAAGGTTTGCTACGCTCAGACCCGTGGCGATAGCCATGATCCAAACAGTGGTAGCTGAGAGCTTATTATGAGAAGTGGTCGCAGTAGTCATATTTTAAAAACAAAACACCCACTCTTTAAGTGGGTGTTTGGAAGTTCCTAGTTTTTCTTTTTCGGAGCGCCTGTGATGCCAGTGTGGTTGCGCCAGTTGTATTGTGGGTCCGTTTTAGTTCTGTTGTGCCAAGCTTCCCATTTTTTCTTAGGCAGCTTGTGGGATACATTCCCTTTTTCGTCGAAAATATCTGGATCTTTACCAGTCAAAAACTCAAGTACGGATTTCATGATGCCCATGGGAACTGCTCCTTCAACTCAGAAAGTATAAAGCAGGATTTCCTTGGGGGGAATAGGAAATCCTGCTGCAATGCGGTGCTTAAGTGTTGTTAAAGGACTAAAGGATTAGGAGCGTGGGTTCGCGCAAACGTCGATGATGTCGAGGCCGCGATTTTCAGACACTTTACCTGCGCCTTTATAGAAGCTGAAGCATTGTTGAGCGGCCATTTCATAGGCTTCCTCATAGCTACCAGCTTGTTTTTTGATCTCCAGGGATTGACCTGAAAGCTTGTACTTAAAAGTATATTCCTTTGCGACAGCATCATGAGAGACCCATGCAAAAGAAGAAGAGCAGAATGCGAAGATTGCGATCGTGATAAGTGCTTTCATAAATCCCCCTGGATTCAGTTAAGGTTCTTGCCTATACACTAGAGCAAGGCGGGTGCCAGGTGGCCCAGGGGGATCCCTCTTTGAGGCGCTCTAAGTATTTGGAAGTACGAGGGAAAACAATCTCACTCTGAGGCGAGCCGAAACCCTGTTAGTTTTTGAGACGGGTGACGTGACTGGGAATACCCCTGTCTAGCTATTGGGCACCCCCTGTGAATTCTTCTCATTTGGCTCTCCGTGTATTCGTGTTATAACAAGGCACATTTTTGGAGGACGTTTCATGAGAAGTTTCATTCTGGTTTTGGTATTACTGTTATCTGTCTCTGGTCACGCCAGTACCATTATGATCAGCGATATCGACGATACGATTAAACTCGCCCATGTGCATAAGCTCACGGACTCAGCCCGCTATGCGATTGATGATGAAAGTCGCTTTTTGGGAATGAGTGAGCTTTATAATGCGATCGCCGTCGAAAATAAAATAGATCGCGTGTTTTATGTTTCCAATGCTCCTGAATGGTTGATGGGTCCTACGCATTTGGGGCTTCTAAAGCATGGTGCATTTCCAGTTGGAATTTATTTTCCACGCACTGTGAACTCCAAAACAACTCATAAGATTATAACTATTCGGGAGATCATGGATCGTGTGAAGCCGACGAAAGTTATCATGGTTGGTGACAACGGGGAGAGCGATGCGAAGTTCTACGCGCAAATCGCCTCTGAATATCCAGGAGTCGAGTTCCATCAATACATCCGCGACGTGTATTTGACGAGCCGTTACGGTGGTGAAGGCTCTATGGTCAACCCAGGTCAAGAATTCTTCGTGACGCCCATTGAGATTGCTCTTTCCTTAAAGAACGCAGGTTTGTTGAGCCCACGTATGACGACCGCATTGATTCAACATTTGGTTCCACAAATTGTGAATGAAAAAGGCCGTGACCGTGAAGGCGTTTTAGCATTCCCTAAATTTGTGGAATGCAAAGACTTTGTTTGGTCATGGGATGATCAGATTTCCATTTATCCGGAACTCTCAGACCTTAAGGCGAAGATTGAAAAACGCTGCGATTAATTCATGATTTTAAAGTACCAGCTTCCCCTTATTTATCAAAACCTTCTGCCGCGCGAGATTCTGCAGTTTGAGCCTAATGAAACCAAGGCGACCTGCGATACTTGCGCGATGTCGCGCCCGCGCGAAACGGGGAAGATTCATTATCGTGAAGATTTGAAGTGTTGCACCTTTCATCCCTTCATTCCGAACTACATGGTTGGTGCTTTGCTCAATGACCCTAACGCCACGGACGCTCATCGTATCTTTAAAGGTAAGATGGAGCGTCGTGAATACGCTTTGCCGATCGGAATGGTCGCGCCAGTTAAGTATCAAGTAGAGTTTAACAACCGCACTGAAACTGAGTTTGGTCAGCGTGAAGACTGGCTGTGCCCGTACTACAATAAAGAAAAGCAGAACTGCAACGTGTGGAGAAATCGCGGCGTTGTTTGTACAACGTTCTTCTGTAAGAGTTCCTACGGCGATGCCGGTATAGAGTTCTGGGATAAACTGAATAACTATCTTTGGTATGTAGAACTAGCGCTCCTAGAGGAAGCCTTAGTGATGCTTGATTTTTCTCCTCGCCAAGTAATGACATTATTGGATTATCACAACCGCACGAAAGGCACTGCTGCGGAAAAGAAATCTTGGTCGATGGATGAGAAGAAAGCCAAAGAACTTTGGAATGGTTATTTTGAGGATCAAGAAGGTTTTTATAAAAAGGCCTTTGATATCGTATCGAACTTGGATAAAAAGGCTTTCCACGAAATGCTCGGGGAGCAAGGGCAGTTTATGGAAGAAGAACTCTTCCAAATCATCCCAGAATTGAAAGTGAACTAGATATGTCGACGATTCAAGAACGCCAAGCAAAAATCATCTCCGAATTCTCAGCTTATACTGACTGGGAAGAGCGCTATAAGAAAATCATCGAGATGGGTAAAGCACTTCCAGAAATGCCGGAAGCTTTAAAGACCGAGCAAAATATCGTTAAGGGTTGTCAGTCCCAAGTGTGGTTGCATGCTTCTTTGAACGAGCAAGGTCAAATGGCGTTGGTCGGTGACAGTGACGCCTTGATCGTAAAGGGTCTGGTGGCATTGTTGTTGAAAGTTTATTCGGGTGCAACGCCTGCTGAAGTATTAATGACTCCACCAGAGTTCCTACGTGCCCTGGGCTTCGAAGGAAACCTCTCTCCAAGTCGTGCAAATGGTTTGCACTCGATGTTGAAGCAAATCAAACTTTACGCCACAGCATTCGATTACATGCTTAAGACAAAAGGGTAACAGTTCCCTTTTTGTTGCGCGGCGCAGTTCATAAAAGGAACTGTTTACCTAAGAGAAGGGCCTCGAGAGGCCCTTTTTTTATTACTGAGATTTTTCGTTTGCAGCGTGATGCTCTGCTTTTTTAACTTTGCAGGCAGAGATCACATTGGAGCTGACGTTGACGCCGGACACGGATTTACCGTTCATAACTGGCTCTACGCAGTCTTTCCAAAGACCTTTTTTGTTTTTGTGTTCGCCTTGTTTAAAGCCCGCAGCTTCGCAAGCGGTTTTCACTTCTTTGCAAGGATGATTTTTGCCTTCTTCAGCGAAAGCATTGATAGAACCTAGAACCACAAGAGCCATAATGATATTTTTCATAATTCCTCCCTCAGGAATAAGTGTCGTTAAGGGAAGAATAGCTCACAAAGATTAAACTCAAATGAGTGCGGAATTAAAATGCATTAATGCCAAGGGGTCGCGCAATTAAATGCCATGCCGATGTATCATAATGATTAGAGCTGGTGTTGTTTTCTGCAAGCTGCGATAGTTAGCGTGTCTACAGAAACTCCAGGAACAGACTTACCGTTGACGATGGGATCAATGCAGTTCTTCCAGAGATTCTTCTTTGCATCACCGGTTTTAAAACCCGCAGCTTCGCAGGCGGCTTTCACTTGTTTGCAAGGCTGGTTATTTCCACTCTGAGCAAATGAAGTAATTGAAGCAAAAAGTGCTAAAGTTAGAACTGATTTCATAAATCCCTTAAATGAAAAAGGCTCCTTGCGGAGCCCTTAAGTTATGTTGCTTCAGCTTGCGGGCCTATCGGCCCTCCAGCTCTGCTCGGCTACTGCCGCGTTAGATCGTCGCGTGGACTCTGTGTGTGTCGTCCATGTCGTCGAGGTAGTTCAAGAACTCTTCAACGTCTTTTCTTTGAGCGTCGTTAAGTTCGGTGATGTTTTTTGCTTTGTATGAGAGCTCAGATTTAGTGATTTTCCAGCCACGTTTTACCAAGGCGTCACGAACAGAATCTAGATCCGTAGATCCAGTATAGAACTCATAAGAGCCTTCTTCTTCGCCAGGACCCACTTCGTTCGCGCCAGCCTCGATAGCTTCTTCATCTGGATCGAATGTTCCGCCTTTAGTGCCTTCGATAAGACCTACGTGGTCGAACATCCAAGCTACGGAACCAGTTTCACCCATATTGCCATCGTGAGATTTGAAGGCGTGGCGCATATCTGGAGCTGTTCTATGTTTGTTATCTGTTTGGCATTCTACGATCACGCCGACGCCATGAGGACCATAGCCCTCATACATCAACTCTTCGATCACTTTACCGTCATCCAAAAGACCTGCGCCTTTTTTGATCGCGCGATCAATCGTATCGTTCGGGCATGATTCTTTTTTAGCGGCATCAATCGCCATACGAAGACGAGCATTTGCTGCCGGATCAGGGCCTCCAACTTTTGCGGCGACTTGAATCTCGCGCGCGAGTTTTGTGAATATTTGACCCTTTTGTTGGGCTTTCTCTACTTTACCTGCGTTTTTCCATGATTTTCCCATGACGGAATTTCACCAAATCACGAAGTATTTGGCAAGAGGAGGAGCTCCATGTAAAACGCTGCCATGCTAACTTTTGAAATCCCCGATGTCTGGGCTAAAATTGACCTCATTGAAAAATCCTGCGAGGAAGCCTTTAAGCTGAAGACGCCTCATTTGGCCCCCATTGAACCCGCTCGGGATGTTGACTTGCTGCATCCAAAATTCCATCCGCCGAAGAAGGGCTTTTCGACGATCGAAGGCCAGGCTCGTATGCTCCACGATTTGGCGAGCATTGAACTTCAAGCCATGGAGTTGGGTGTGCGCACGTTATCGGAGTATCCCGATGCTCCAGAAGGTTTCAAAGAAGAGCTTGTGGCAGTGACCGTTTCTGAAGCTCAGCATTTGCGCATGTGTTTAGAAGGGATCGAGGCTCTGGGGCACAAGTGGGGAGACTGGCCGGTGCATTCGGCACTGTGGCTAGCTGTGGCTCCAGAAGACACATTGTTGGATCGGATCTTGATCGTGCACCGCTATCTTGAAGGAAGTGGTTTGGATGCCGGTGATACTTTGATCCGTCGCCTTGAAGGGACTTCTGGAAAAGAAAGCATTCAGAAAATCGTTAAGCAAATCAACTTCGAAGAAATTGGACACGTGGATTTCGGTTCTCGTTGGTATCGTGAAATCTGTCGTCAGGGAAAAATTGATCCCGCTGTGGATTTCCCAAAACGCATGGATGACTTGCGCATTCGTTTGCCGAAACGAGTGGAGCCCATCAATCGCATTCTTCGAACAAAAGCTGGATTCTCTGAGGAAGAAATTAATTATTACGAAGCTCTTCGTCTGGATTTCATGACCCCGGCTGCTGCAAAATAAACCGGCTTCAATCGCACCTCAATAACCGTACATATCGCGGTTGCTGCAGTTCCAGATTTGTTTCATCTGATTGCCGCGAATCTTAAATGAGTCAGCCAAAAGATAGCATTCAGGACGGCTGTTGAGGAAACGCTGTTTGTTGTCGCTCCAGCAGTACCAGCGCATATCATCGGCATTTTCCGGATCAGGGTTGCGATCCGCAAAATAGTTACAAATATCCGGAGTCAAAGCCGCTTTATTTTCTGTAAGGCATGCCCAGTCCTGTCCCAAGTTGTATTCGCTGCCGGCGATCGCTTTGTAGGTACACGATGCTAGGCCTGGTCCCATCAACAAGGACATTTTGTATTGACCGAGAATTTTCTCGGCACTCATATAGATGCGGGCTCTTAAGTTGGAGTCTGCATTTCTAAGAACGATGCTTAAAAACTCTTCGTCTTGTGGAACCCAGAATGGTTTTAAAACTTGCAGAGCAATGGTGCGTTCTGCCTCAGTGTCAGGTGCGCCGACTTTGCTCATTAAGAAGTCTTTGATGTCGGGGCTGATAACTGAATAACAAGCAAGACTCAGCATAAACATCGGCGAGCGTTGGGAGAGGTTTTTCAAACGCATGAAAGTCATATTTTGAAAGCCGGGCTCTTCGCGAATGATGCCGCAGATCTGGCTGATTTTTGAATAGTCCAAACGTTGCTCATAAGCTCTGTCTAGAAGGCTGCGAACTTCAATATCGCGTTGGAAGGAATCGATGATTCCAAGGCTTGAAGCGACTTGAATGGCATCATGCTCTATAGTCACAAGCCCCGCATTGTTTTTACGGATTTGCTGAAGATTTTTAGTAAGAATATTACGAGTGGATTGATCGATCTTGTCAGCAATCGACAGGCGTCCTCCCACTTGGCTCGCCAAAGAGTCGAAGTATTTCGTTACTAGATTCTGACTGGCAATTTGTTTCACGGCCTCAGTTTGAACAGTTCTGTCATCCGAGCGAAGAGCGCAAAATAGATTGCGAGAATCCGCCGGGACCGTGTTGATCGGATTTGTTTCGCGGAATGAGAGACCTTTAAACTGATTTAAAAGCGCATTGTTCGGAGCGCTTGAAAGAGTATCTAAATGCTTGGAGTAGTTACCTACATTTTTAAGGTAGCGCTGTAAAATAGGCGCCGCATTTTTCCCTAAAGGACCCGTGCTGTAAAAGCCATAGAGCTTTTGAGATTGATTGAAGATTGCGGAAAAGCGTTTCTCAAGGCTGAAGCCCTGTTGAGAATAGCGAGATGCCACAACCTGCTCGGCAAAGTCCAATGGAATACCGTCATTCAAGAGGACATTGAGATATTGTTCGATGGTGCGGTGGTCTCGGGCTTGGCTCGCCAGAGTATTACAACCCATAAGGAAGACTTCTTTTGGATTTTGCAAAATCCCTGCGCAACTGTTTTGACAGCTGGTCTTTTCCATTTCCGCTATATCGATGGTTTGCGATGTGCTTTCGCCAAAGAACAGCCCACCGAAGTGACCCGAAATTAAAAGGACGTCGCACTTAAGACCGCTGTCGCAGGCACGCTGGAACCAGCGGGGATCCTTGTTGTCGGGAACCAGTTCGACGAAATTAAAACCTTGCCCTTGAAGAGCTTTCGCGAAGGTGTTGATTTCATCACTGGAGTTAAGGGTCATGCTGCAAAAGTTCTTCGCAGCCCACGAGGCATTGCCTACCAGAAGACTTGCCGCCAGTCCAAGAAGGAATTTTTTATAGAAGGATCGGTGAAGTCTCATGGTAAGCCTCTCGAAAGAAATTACTGAGCAGTTTGGATACGGCACTCATAACGAGCAGGTGTGCCACCGAATGCGAATCTTGCGCACTCAACAGACGTACCTGTCGCATCAACAGATGACACGCGAGTTACTGTATAGGTTGAAGCGTCTACTGTGATTTCAGAATTCGTCTTAGAAGCTTCTAAAAGTGCTTCAGTGATGATGGCAGCGTTACTGCCAGAGATACCTTCGATTTTTGAATCAGCCGCGAAAGCAGCGCTTGTAAGGAAAGATGCAGATAGAATAAATGCCAATAATTTCATAAGGACTCCTCGGTTTCCTGGGTTCCAGGAATTTGTTTTTAACACTCGGGGAGTTATGCAATTGTAATACTTGTTTATGGCCGACTGATTGGCTTTGACGGGACTTTAACTGTGAAGGGTGACAATTTGGGGCGCCACCTATGTGGGCCCTTTTATTTTTGAACTTCTAATCGAGGCTTTCATCTTCTTCAAGGAAGCGCCATTTACCTTCAGGCAATTTACCCAAACGGACGTTTCCAATGCGCACGCGTTTTAGTCCGGTGACTTTCAAGCCCACGGCTTCGCACATACGACGGATTTGACGTTTCTTTCCTTCTTTCAAGATAAAGCGCAGTTGATCATCATTGATCCACTCTACGATAGCGGGTTTCAGCTCTTTTCCATCCAGAGAAAGACCATGACGTAGAAGCTTTAGTTTATCGTCAGGCAGATGTCCTTGAACACGCACGATATACTCTTTTTCAAGCTTCGTTTCTTCGTTGATGATTTTCTTAGCGATGC
>JAGIAF010000136.1 GCA_017745015.1 Bdellovibrio sp.
GTCTTCCGCTTTGATTTCGCTGTTACCTTCGTAAGTGATTTCTACGATAGATGGCTTTTCTAAAACTTTGTAGGTTAATACGGCTTCTTTGCCAGAGATTTGACGATCTACTTCGATGTTATTGAAATAACCAAGTTTAAAAAGGGATTCCACGTCCTCACGAACGTGAGCAGAGCTGTAGTCGTCACCCACTTTTGAAGTGATCTTTGTGATGATCGCATCTTTTTCAATTTTGCGATTCCCAGCAACTTCAATAGCCTTAATTTTAATTCCAGACGGAACTTCAGACGTAGATTCAACAGCAGCCGCCGCGCTTTTCTTCGCAGGCGTCTTCTTTTTTGGCGCAGCCATCACTGTGGATGTTGCAGTCACTAATAGCAAAGTACTCAGAAGCTTAATCAAAGTTCGAATTCTCCAACCGAGAAAAGGCCATTTGTTGGCGTTTTTCAAAAATCTATAAGATTTCTCGATAGTTACGTTTTATCAGCGAAATCGTAGCGCAACACCAAAGTCTAGTACATTAAAAAGCGACGGACTGACTTGCGGCAGCAAGGGGTTCGGGCTTTCCCAGAGAGCTATTTTAGAAGGAAGACACTTCGTTCGGCACAGCATCGTGCTTCACCAGGGCCCGCCTTTGGCGGGTTCGCGCATCGTGCGCCCCTGGAGGCCTCTCTTCGGACTTCCTTCTAAAATAGCTCTCTGGGAAAGTCCTCTACTGGAGACTTTTGAAGTTCGCTATAATGGGAGATCTTGTAGTTCTGCGGAGATTATTGGATTGAAGTTTTGGCTGCGCTTTGTCGCGTCAATTTTTCTATTTTTTCCCTCAACACCCAATGATGAGGCCCTTTTCTGGCTGCGCTTTTTAAATTACTGCCCGAAGTGAAGCCTTCGCCGGCGCATGGATGCGCGAACCGAGCGAAGCTCGGCGGCGATGAAGCAGGATGCTGTGCTGAACAAAGCGGCAGTAATTTAAAAAGCGCAGACAGGAAAGGGCCGGCTTAGATCCATTGGCCGTCTTTCATTCGGTAGACTTTTGGAAATCTGGTTGCGAATGTCAGGTCATGAGTGACGATGACCAAGGCTAATTTCATTTCTTCTTTTAAGCGGAAGAAGAGGTCTTGGATTTTTACGCTGGTGTTGGAGTCTAAATTTCCTGTTGGCTCATCGGCGAAAAGGATTTTGGGGCGATTTACCAAGGCTCTGGCGATGGCGATGCGTTGGAGTTCGCCGCCTGAGAGTTGATTTGGGTAGTGTTCGGCTCTGTCTGCTAGGCCCATGAAGTCTAGGAAATGGAGGGCTTTTTCTTTGGCGTCTTTTGGATTCTCGCCGGCCACTCGTGCGGGAATCATGACGTTTTCTAGGGCTGTGAATTCACCTAAGAGATGATGGAATTGGAAGACGAAGCCCATTTCCGAATTTCTGAATTTTGACAATTCATCGTCGTTCATTGCCAGCAAGTCGCGGCCTTCGCAGGTGACTTCGCCTTGCGTGGGTTTGTCTAGAGTTCCCATGATTTGCAAAAGAGTACTTTTACCTGCACCGGAAGCACCAAGAATTGCGAGGGCTTCGCCCTCTCTGATATCCAAGCTTACGCCGCGAAGAATTTCTAATTCGCCTTGGGCGTGAGAATAAGATTTATGGATGCCTTTGGCGGAAAGAAAAATATTACCGTCACTCATTGCGAAGTCCTTCCATAGGATTCAAGTCAGCACCTCTGCGCGCAGGAGCCAACGTGGCAAGAAAGCAGATCAACATTGTTGAAGCACAAATGGCCAAAGTATCTACGAAACGCACATTCACTTCGATAGAGTCCACGCGATAAACTGCGCCCGAGATCAGCCCCAGACGGCTTTGTGCAAAGTTAAATAAAACACAAAGAATTAAACCTAACACAAAACCGCCCGCCAATCCCAAAGCGCCCATGATGAGACCTTGGAAAGTGAAGATTTTGATCACGTCTTTGCGAGACAGTCCCACAGTTTTAAGAATGGCGATGTCTTTATATCGTTGCACCACATTGACCAATAAAGTGGATGAAATGTTAAAGGCCGCAACGAAGATGATCACAGAGACTACGAAAAAGATCGCCGGTCTTTGTACGGCAACAGCGTCAAAAAGATTCTCATTTGAATCGCGCCAGTCACGAATCCAGTACGGCGCACCCAAAGTTTGACTTAAATGAAATCCCGCTTGGCGTGCATAGGTTGGATCTTTAAAGCGCAACATTAAACCAGTATATCGCTCCCCGATCATAGCCACTTGCTGAGCCGTTGCTAAGTCAGTCACAACAAAACGTTCATTCCAATCGTACTTTCCTAGCTCCAGGATCCCTTGAACTTTAAAAGTTCCGACTTTGCGTTGGAAATTTGACGGATCGGAAGCATCAGCAATTGGCAGAACCACTCGGAAAACATCACCAACATTCAGGCTCATCTTTTTCGCCAAGCCTGAACCAATCAGTGCCAACGGCACATCGCTTGGAACCGAGATGTCAGCAGAACCAGCTTGCACACGACTTTGCAAACGCAACGTCGAATTCACGCGAGCCTTATCGATACCTTCTAAAAGGACACCAGAAATTTGTCCGCCGTGGGCCATGATGCCCTCAACGAATACGAATCTTGTCGCTCCTTGCAAGCTCGGTTCGATTTTCTTGATACGTTCTTCAAGCTCTAACCAATTATCTGGAAAACGCGAACGCTTCACCACTTGAACATGCCCCGAAACATCGGTCATCGCAGTTTGCAAAGTGGATTCAAACCCACTCATCACTGCCATTGATACAACAAGAGATGCCACACCCAGAATCAATCCAAAAAGCGCCAAGGGAGCCGACCCCCCAAAGAGAGTCTTTTTCGAGAGGAAAAGCTTTAAGGCAATCCAGAGTAAAGGTGACTTGTCGTACTTAATCTTCACGAAGGCTTTACTCCCTGGTTCACCTGATCTTTTAGGTAAGCCATGATAAAGCCGTCCAAGTCACCATCCATGACGTCGTCCACTTGGTTGGTTTCAAAGTCCGTGCGGTGATCTTTCACCATTTGATAAGGGTGCATCACATAAGAACGAATTTGCGACCCCCACTCATTGGCTTTTTTGGTCGCATTCAACGCGTCTTTTTCCGCGTTGCGCTTTTCAATTTCCAACTCATAGAGTTTGGCTTTCAACATCTTCAAAGCCTTCTCACGGTTTTGAATTTGTGAACGTTCAATTTGGCAAGAGACGATCACACCCGTTGGGATATGAGTCATACGAACCGCAGAGTCTGTTCTGTTGACGTGCTGACCACCGGCACCGCTGGCGCGATAGGTATCAACTTTCAAGTCTTCAGGGCGAACTTCGATATTGATGTCGTCATCAACCTCTGCCCAAGCAAAGACAGACGAGAATGAAGTATGGCGACGAGCATTGGAGTCAAACGGAGAAATGCGCACCAGGCGATGAACGCCCGCTTCTGCCTTCAAATAACCATAGGCATAGGGACCCTCGATCAAAAGCGTGCAGGATTTAATTCCCGCGCCTTCGCCCTCGGTCATCTCGATGATTTGAGTTTTATAACCATGTTTGTCCGCGTAACGAGTGTACATACGAAGAAGCATTTCGGCCCAGTCGCAAGACTCGGTACCACCTGCGCCCGAGTTAATAGACAAGTACGTGCTATTCGCATCAAGTTCACCATTTAGAACTCGCTTCAACTCAAGCTCTTGGCCATATTTTTCAAGGGAGGAAACTTCAGCCTTAACTTCAGAGAAACTTCCTTCGTCAGAAGCTTCTGCCGCCATTTCTAACAACACCGAGGCGTCACTCAAGCGACCTATAAACGAATCGAATTCACCGACCGCTTTTTCAAGAAGGCTTTTTTCCTTGTTGAGCTTTTGCATCTCTGCGGGATTGCCCCACAAGGCTGGGTTTTCCGCTTGAATAGCTAGCTCATCCAGGCGCTTCTTCTTTTTATCTAAGTCAAAGATACCCCCGAAGCTCCTTAGCGAAGCTTTCGAGCTCGGAAATGCGGCGTTTTACTTCTGATGATTCAGTCACAATAGACATTTAAAAATTCCTAGCTTTAAACAGACTCAAAGATAGTTATTTCTAAATGCAGGACTGTCAAGGGCTGCCCTGCAGCAATCGGTCAAAGACTGCGTCTTGAAGATTGAACATTTCTTTTGCGTCTTTCTCATTTGTCTCATGATCGTAGCCCAGAAGATGCAGTGTCCCGTGCAAAAGCATGTAACCCAATTCTTTTTGGAATGAGAGCTTGTGCTCCTTAGCTTGCTTCTTAAGCACTTCGGGACACATAACCAATTCACCGAAAGAGCTTGGATCCATGGAATCAAAACTCAAAACATCAGTGGCATAGTCTTTATCACGGAATTCTTTGTTAATTTTCTGCGCAGGCTTTTTATCGAGGAAAACCAACGTCAATTCGCGCTGGGCTTTCTCCGCGGACAGCACTTTACGCTTTTTCAACTCTTTCACGACGCCATCCATCCACTCTTGGACGAACTTGCGAGGAATGGAGTGCTTAGATTCATTGATAATTAAAACCTGCATGACTACCCTTGATTTGATGTGGGCGCCTCGCCCAACTGACCACCCGCTGCACGAGGATAGTCGATACGCTGATGGTATATACCTAAAAGGATGCGAATGAAAGCGGCTTCGACTTTGGAAATATCTTTCAAAGTCAGATTACACTCATCCAACTGCCCATCAGAGAATTTACGTTGCACGATATTGCGAACGATATTCTGTAAACGCGCTGGCGTTGGTTCATCCAAAGATCTTGCCGCAGCTTCGATACTGTCGGCTAACATACACAACGCCGCCTCACGAAACTGAGGTTTCGGACCTGGGTAACGGAATTCCTGATCGCTGATTTCCGGATCTTCTTCCTTCTTCATATCAAGGGCTTTGTTATAGAAGTACGAAATCAAAGTTGTACCGTGATGCTGGATGATACCGTCGATGATTGGCTTACCCAATTTATAAGCTACTCCCATTTCCACACCGTCTTTTACGTGGGCGATAAGCAAAGTCTTACTCATAAATGGCGAAATATGATCGTGAGGATTATGCCCTGGCTTTTGATTTTCGATAAAGTAATTCGCGTGCTCCATTTTTCCAATATCATGGTAATAGCACATAACTTTACCCAGAAGAGAATTGGCGCCAATCTCTTCCGCTGCGGCTTCCACCATAGATCCCACCATCATCGAGTGATGGTAAGTGCCGGGAGCTTTCACAATCATGTCTTTCAAAAGCGGATGATTCAGATTTGAAAGCTCAAGAAGTTTAACGTCCGTCGTATAATTGAAGATTGATTCCAAAAGCGGAATGAACATCATCGCAAAGAGCGAGCTGAAGATCCCTCCGATGAAGCCGGCTGGGATCGCGAACAGAATCTCTCGAACGGCCCCTTCTTGATCTATTTTCGTCATAGTTAGGACGAAAGCGATGACTAAGGCATTCACACAGCCCGTGCGCACACCGGCAAAGTAAATGTCATTACGCGTTTTACAACTGAAGACTCCGCGAGCTGCTGCGATACCACCCACCATGCTCACGATCATCAAGGCATAATTGTAATCCACCATGATGCCCAAGCAGACGGAGATAAACGCAGTAAAGAGCCAAACGATCTCGCCTGAAGTTACTAGCAGCCCCACAAGCATCGGACCCGCAGCGATGGGAGCCGCGTAAAGGAAGAAGCTTGTTGGCAAAAGATGCCCTAGCTTTGAAACGAAGGCCGCATCGGTGATGAAAAGATAGATCTTCGTAAACAGAATCGTTCCGAAGGCGATCAACATCATGACCATCAAATCTTTAAACTCGATACGCACACGATTTAAAGTGAAACGTTTCAAGTACGAGAAGAACACCATGATGACTACCGACAACATCAAAGCCATGGCCAAAGCTGTCAGGTCTTTACGTTTCTCGTTGCGGATATTTTCGATTTGCTTAAGAACCGCCATGTGGAATGGCTGGATCACCGAGCCTTGGGCCACGATAATTTGGCCTTTTTTGATAGTGATTGTCACCGGAATCACCGCTTCGCGTGCGGCTTGGCGACGGCTGGCTGTTTCTTGTTTATTCAGAGTCAAATTAGGAACCAGCAAAGATCTTGCGAAATAAAGAATATTCGCGCGATCCCCTTCCGGGAATCTTTCAAGGTCCTTTTTGTCGTCCAGGTTGAACAACTCAGGATCTTGAATATCGGCAATTTCATTGCGAGGAATATTGAATTCACGTCCCAGGTTATTACGGTGAACTACGCGGGCCACGACGGCCGCTTGGGCTGTAGGAATAAAGCGATCCGGAGCTTCGGCCAGCTTTCCTTCGTACCAGTTTTCAAGATTACGAATCAGGATGGCTTCAATACGTGCGCTGAATTTATTGTCTACAAGCCATTCGAACATAAAGTCCGAAATGCCCACGCCCAACTCGCTTTCGAATTCCTTCTTGTACTGAAAGAACTCTTTCATTTTCACGCGATATGCGGCAGGCTGCTTGGGCCAATCGGTTTCTCGGTGATAAGTGCGCATGGTTCTGAAAGAATGAATCAAGCCCAAAGACACGCGCTCAAAGACGCTTGTATCAAAGTCAAAAACCATCGGAACAGAGTACTCTGCCTTCAGGCGCTTCTCTTCCGTGGTCACCTCATCCGTCATTTCAAAGCCCATCGGAGCTGGCACGTCAAAATGCGCTACGTCTCCGACATTGAAATTATAAGGGACATCGAATTGATAGAAGATGGTGTAAGACAAAAGGACACAATACAGAAAGATAAAGGCAGCACGACGGACAAAGAACTTCTCTTCCATCATATGCAAGATACGGCCGAAGAATGTTTTTTCAAGGCCGATAGAATCCACCCAGTCCAAGAATTTTAGACTGTGATCTTCATAGTTCACGCGAGTCGCTGGACTCTCATTTTTCTTAGAACCTTTTCCACGCTGCATAACTTAGACTGTTGTCCTTATCTTCCGTAGCCTACCGTGATTTACTTTAATTGTCGAAATCACTCTGAATTTGCGCTAGCATAGGAGCGATTCCATCAAAAAGTCGAGGCGCTATATGGCAAAAATTCCTTCGAACCTGCAAAATATTGAGTCCTTAGTCGAGATCGTCGCAAGCCTTCGCGGCCCCGATGGCTGCCCTTGGGATAAGGAGCAGACTCACGAGAGTCTCACTCAATACGCGATCGAGGAAACTCATGAGCTTGTAGAGGCCATCGAAACCCCTTCTGCCGCCCGTGATCAAAAGATAAAAGAAGAACTAGGAGACGTTCTTTTCCAAGTGATTCTTCACTCTCAATTAGCCTCAGAGCGTGGAGCATTTACTCTGGAAGATGTGATCAAGAATGTTTCTGAAAAGTTGGTGCGCCGCCACCCCCATGTGTTTGGAGATGTTTCCGTAGCCGATTCTGCTGAAGTCGCACGCAACTGGGAAGAGATCAAAAAGCAAGAAGCCGCAAAAGAGCCCGCAAAATCTGCTTATGCTTTGAACGTACCTCCACTTCCCGCTTTGCAACGCGCTTATAAAATCGGCAAGCGTACCGAGAAGTTGCAATTTGACTGGGACAACGCTGAAGGCGTGATGTTGAAGGTAGAAGAAGAATACGATGAATTGCGCGAAGCCCTTGATGAAGGCAGCGACGCAGAGATCGAGCATGAACTAGGTGATGTGCTTTTCTCTTTGGCTCAATTGGGTCGTCATTTGAAAATGGATCCCGAGCAAGTTCTCCGCAAGGGCAATTTGCGCTTTGAGACTCGCTTTAACAAGATGATTGAATTTGCTCTTGCTGATCGGAAAGACTGGGGCAAGCTTTCTCTTGAAGAGAAAGAGGGTTACTGGTTGAAGGCTAAAGAGGCTTTGAAGAAGAGTTCTTTGATTTAGACTGGGTTTTGTTTTTTAGTCTGAGTTGCCATCCTGGCAGATGAGCATAGGAGTTGAAGGTTGTTCTTACTATGATCTCCTCCTGCCCAGCGACTTTGCTTATGATCTATTTGCAGCTTCCAAGTACTTTTGCATCGTTGCCCTGATTGAGGATCAATATACTGGCAGCAAGTTTGTTGGCGCTTTACTAGTTTAATATCCAGCAACGACGGCCCCTTATTGTTAAGCTCCACCGCCACCGTGGCGGTAAAATTTAACATTAATAATGCCGCTATCCGAACACCACTGGTTGCCATAAAAAAACGCTTCACTTCATGATAATAAATAGAAAACAAAAACACCCATTACTAATTCAAAATAAAAACCGATCACGATGATCGATTTTCCCTAAGGGGTATGGGAGCGGGAAGTTCCCATGACAGGATGTCTTCGAAACTTCGTGCTAAAACAGGCGGACACTAAAGGCAATTGTCAGTCTCTTCCTCTTCCTCACAGAATCCATCTTCTTGTGCGAGATAAAATAAGCCGTAAAGAAGTTCTTCACTCTTTTAGGACTTCCCAAAATTACGCGTACTTAGATTCCGAACCACCTGTGAATTCCCATGAAACTGACCAGAAAATTGCCAGCAGAAAAATATTTCCGCCCTGGTGTTCGAAATTATTTTCTGTGTTTTCATAGACTTAGCGTGTCTCATAATAAGACCGATTATTAATAGAAAAACAAAATCACACAGTTATGCCTAATTTTAGTTTTAGGTCTATTTAAACGAAACTGATTCCATCACGAACATGGTGGGGCTCAGGGAGGGCATACCGTATGTTAAATCAAGTTGCACGCAAAACAGTTTTGTTTGGATCTGCTGTCGCAATGCTCGCAGGATGCGGAAAAGGCGGCGGTTCATACTCAACGCTTGCCGATTCTTCTAGCTATAAGCAAGAAGCGACATACGAAACTAAGAAGATCGATATCTTATGGATTGTCGACAACTCCGGCTCTATGGAATCTTCACAAGCGAACTTGGCTTCTAACTTCCAGTCCTTCATTGCTCGCTTTAATCAATCTAATCATGACTTCCACATGGCTGTGGCAACGACTGATGGTTGGATGAAGCAATTTAGCTCAACCAACGAAAGAGCTCGTTTTGGAGACGGCCTCACTACTCACTCTGT